>NZ_VPDH01000102.1:0-9327 GCF_013417785.1 Acinetobacter sp. YH12227
GACAATAGCAAGAGTGAACCACCTGATCCCTTCCCGAACTCAGAAGTGAAACCTCTTAGCGCTGATGGTAGTGTGGGGTTACCCATGTGAGAGTAAGTCATCGCCAGCTCATTATTCAAAATCCCCCCTATCTCTTATGAGATAGGGGGATTTTTTTATGCGCTAAAAAATGATAAAAATCAAAAAGAATAAAACCAAAGCCTTATTTCACCTAGGAATCAGGAAGTCAGTTGCCTTCTCGCTTATTTAAACACTTAATTAAAGCTAAATTATTAGGGTTTTATTTTGATTTTTATAAGACTTAAGCTCAACTTTATTTATTCACTATAGAAATCTTAGACTTAGATCGTAGTCCAACGTATTTATTATGAAAAAATCGCGTTTTAATCTGACAATATCAATATCAAATAATCTATTGTCTGATTGTCATTAGGTGTTAATTAAGTCATTGAATATTATTAATTATAAAAACTAGACCCTCCGTCCACCATTTTTATTATGTGTAAATATTTCATTTTGATACTCATTTCTCTGACATTTTATGACTAAAAAAACCGCATATATCCTAAAGGTATGAGTCTATACCTTTGTAATTTTGGACAATTCATCATCAAAAACGGCATTGTAGCTGAAAAATAAATCTCACAATTGGAGGTGAGTTTCAATGTCTACAAGCACAGTGAATGTGAATAATGTGGTTGATAATGCCAAATTCACGAAGTCGCATTTAAGCATCATGTTGTGGTGTTTAATTTTGATTTTATTTGATGGTTATGATTTGGCCATCAATGGGGTAGCTCTACCTTTGCTAATGAAAGACTGGGGATTAACAGCTGTACAAGCGGGTATGTTAGCTAGTACAGCACTAGCGGGTATGATGTTTGGTGCGATGATGTTTGGTACTTTGGCCGATCGAATTGGTCGTAAAAAAGTCATCATGATCTGTGTGTTTTTATTCAGTACTTTTACTTTTGCTGGCGGTTTTGCAACGAATCCGACAGAGTTTGGTGTGCTACGTTTTATTGCTGGTTTAGGTATTGGTGGTGTATTACCAAACTTAGTGGCGTTAACTTCAGAATATGCGCCTAAACGTCTACGTAGTACCTTAGTAACCACTATGTTTAGTGGTTATGCTATGGGCGGCATTATGGCAGCACTATTTGGTTCATGGTTTACAGCAGATCATGGCTGGCAAATTATGTTCTTTATTGCAGGTATTCCATTGTTATTGCTACCTTTAGCATGGAAGTTCTTGCCTGAATCTCTGACTTTTTTGGTGAAAGTTGAACGTACGGCTGAAGCACGCCAAATGATTCAAAAAATTGCACCTGAACAAAATCTAAGTTCAACAGCAAAACTTGAGTTAACTGAAGTTGTTGTACCAGGTGGAACTTCTGTTAAAGCGCTATATAAACAGGGGCGTGGCTTAAGTACTGCACTGTTTTGGCTTTGCTTCTTTATGTGTTTATTAACGTTATATGCACTAGGCAGTTGGTTGCCAAAACTGATGATGGCCGCAGGATATTCTTTAGGTAGTAGTCTGACGTTTTTATTGGCCATGAACATTGGTGCGGTTATTGGCACAGTTGGTGGTGGTATTTTGGCGGATAAATTCCATTTGAAACCAGTGATTATTACACTGTGCTTAGCAGGTGCTGTAGCGCTGTCACTACTTGGATTTAACTCACCACAACCTGTGATTTATCTGTTGGTAGCTGTTGCGGGTGCTTCTGCAATTGGTTCGCAAATTTTACTGTATAGCTATGTAGCTCAATACTATCCGTTGTCTGTACGTTCAACCGGTATTGGCTGGGCATCTGCAGTTGGCCGTACTGGTGCAATTGTAGGTCCAATTTTGATTGGTTATTTATTGTCTCAAGAGTTACCACATCAAATTAATTTTATGGCCGTGGGGATTCCTGTTGTGATTGCAGCAATTGCAGTGTTCTTTATTCGCAAAGCACAAACTGATGAAGAAGTTGCAGCTGAAGCTGAGGCACAACGAAAAACCTTGAAAGCACAGCGTTCATATAGTTAAGTCTCACTTTAGAAAGCCCATCTTCTGATGGGCTTTTTTATCAATATTTTAATTATAAAGTAAAAAAGCCCCGACATCCTGTCAGGGCTCTTCTATATGCTTTGCAAGGTGAATTGTTCCATTGCATTTTGTCGTATGGTTTTTCTTTTTGTTTTAAGTTTGAGACATCCTGTCTCGGTATGGCTTCACTATAGGATTTTAGATAAGGCATGCCTAGATGAATCTGCCTCAGTTGTTGTAGGATATTTCTCACAAATATGTGTAAAAAACATGCAATTATAATTTTTTATATAAAATTAAGTTGATGTTTTAAAATGCTTATATTTAATTTTTTAGGTTTTTTGAAAAATTCAATTTCTAATAATCTTGCTGCTTGTGCTTTTAGTCGCAATGACTTTTAAATAAGGTAATGAACCTAAAAAGTTCTGCATTTTTGCCCATTTTTTATCAGCCTTGTTACGTAAATATAGTGAACTTAAAGCCAACTCAGCGCATGATAGGATTTATAGAAATCGCGTTATTATTCGGAATCCTAAGGAAATAAAAATGTCTGAATCAACAGTCAAAGTCACTGATTATCCTTTATACCTTGCAGGCAAAGCTGTAAAAACTGAACAATGGCTTGAGGTTCAAGATAAATATAGTCAGAAAGTCTTTGCCCGAGTTGCGCTGGCAGATGCTCAAACCATCGAGCAAGCCATTCAATCGGCAGTAAAATCGGCTGCTGAAATGGCCGCGCTTGAGCCATTTCAAAAACAAAAAATTCTGTTGCATTGTGTGAAACGCTTTAATGAAATGCGTGCAGAATTAACAGACTTGTTAATTGCAGAAGGCGGTAAACCGCGTAAAGCGGCGGCGGCTGAAGTTGAGCGTTTAATTAATACCTTCCAAATTGCAGCGGATGCTGTCACACAAATTGAAGATGGTCGCATGATTCCATTGGCGGTGACATCAGCTGCCTCCGGCTATCAGGGCATGGTCAAGCATGTGCCGATTGGTCCAGTATCATTGATCAGCCCTTTTAATTTTCCTATCAATTTAACGGCGCATAAAATTGCTCCTGCAATTGCTGCAGGTTGTCCATTTGTATTGAAGCCTGCGAGTTTGACACCTATCTCAGCGTTAAAAATTGCAGAAGTTTTGGCTGAAACAGATTTGCCAAAAGGCGTGTTTTCAGTACTGCCATGTCCACGTGAACATGCGGACGTGTTGGTGACAGATGATCGCTTTAAATTACTCAGCTTCACGGGTTCTGATGTAGTCGGTTGGGATATGAAAGCGCGGGCAGGACGTAAAAAAGTCACACTTGAGTTAGGTGGTAATGCCGCGGTATTGATTGAGCCAGACACAGAGATCAGCGAAGCATTTATCGATCGTTTGGTTGGAGGTGCATATAATCATGCAGGGCAGGTATGTATTAGTGTGCAACGCATTTTAGTTCACGCGGATATCTATTCCGATGTGAAGAAAAAAATGATCGCTAAAATGAAGCAAATAAAGGCTACAAACCCAGAACTCGAAAGCACAATGGTGGGGCCGATGATTAAGGATGCTGAAGCGATTCGGGTCAATAAATGGGTGGATAAGGCGATTAAAAAAGGCGCAAAAGCCCTGGTTCGTGGTGAGTTGAAAGGTGCGTTGCTTGATCCTATTTTATTGGAAAATGTTGATGCGTCATTAGAAGTGTATAAGGACGAGATTTTTGGTCCTGTGGCGATTTTAGAGAAGTACAAGAACTTTGAAAAAGGTATCGCAAAAATAAATAGTAGCCGTTTTGGTTTACAGGCCGGCGTCTACACTCAAAACTTAAATAAGATGATGTATGCATGGAATCATCTGGAAGTGGGGGGTGTAATCATTAATGATATCCCATCATTTCGGGTTGATAACATGCCCTATGGCGGCGTAAAAGACTCTGGCTTGGGTCGTGAAGGGATTCAATCGGCTATTCGTGATATGCAAGAAGAGCGCGTGCTGGCGATTAAATTATCATGATCTAGTTTGATCAGGCATCAATCAGCATGGTCTGATCGGTGCCTTTATTTTGAGTACAATCTTTCCTATAAAAAGTAATGCAGTGAATAAGAACAGATGAAGCAGATTTTTTTATTTTTGAGTTTAATTACCGTGCAAGTTTCGTCTTGGGCATTGGATGCTCAGCAAATGGTGGCGGATGCGCGTGGACAAATTGGCAAGACCTTGCACTATGATCCTGCATATACGCAGCTATCGTACCCAATGGGAGATGTACCGATTGTAAAAGGTGTATGCACCGATGTGGTGATTCGGGCATTACGTTTGCAGGGGATTGATCTGCAAAAAACCATTCATGAAGATATGAGAGCTCATTTTAAATCCTATCCACAAAAATGGGGACTGAAAGGGCCAGACAAAAATATTGATCACCGCCGTGTACCGAATATACAAACGTGGATGAAACGCCAGGGCTATCAAGTTTTGGATCAGCAATATTTAGTAGGTGATGTTGTCACTTGGGACTTAGGTCGTGGGCTTGTACATATTGGTATTGTTTCAGACCGTCAATCTAATCTAAACAAGACACCGCTGATTATTCACAATATTGGGTCAGGTACGCAGGAAGAAGACATTTTATATGCTTATAAAATTACTGGACACTATCGAGTGAAATAACTAAGTGGATTACACTATAAATATATCATTCCTAAAAGTTATATTATTGATAATTTTGTTGTATAAAAAATAAGCTGATTAAATGAACATTTGATATAAAACAGATTATAAAAATGGAATATTTGCTTCAGAAATTACAGAAAAAGGCTGGAAAAGTGAGTATTGTTGAATTCATACAAAAGAAAAATATTTTGTTATGTTTTTAACAAAAATTGATGACTTATTTTTCTGTTTGCTTTCTAGTAAAGAAGCTCACAAGGTAACTTACTAGATCAAACACCCAGAATTTATTTTTATGGTGCTTTTTTGCTCGCGATATAACCATAACAAGCAGCAAAGAGCCGCCTAAGGTTTAGGTGTTCTATGTCAGATAAACGTGAAAACTGGTCAGCACGATCAGGCTTTATTATTGCCGCGATTGGTTCGGCGGTAGGTTTGGGTAACATTTGGCGTTTCCCATATGTGGCTTATGAAAATGGTGGCGGTGCCTTCTTAATTCCGTATTTGGTTGCGATTTTTGCAGCGGGTCTACCATTGTTGTTTCTTGACTATGCAGTCGGTCACAAATTCCGTAAAGCACCTCCAACAGCGTACAAAAAGTTGATGAATAGTGAAGCGTTGGGATGGTGGCAGGTGATGGTGACATTGATCATCGGTATCTACTATGCCAGCGTATTATCTTGGGCGGGCAGCTACATTTACTACTCGATTGGTCAAAAATGGGGTGAAGATACTCAAGGCTTCTTCTTTAATACCTATTTGCAAAATGCCGATGGTATTGCCTTTGGTTTCGTACCGACATTGTTCTTTGGCTTAGTGATTGTTTGGGCAATTACCGTGTTTATTCTTTACGGTGGCGTAAAGAAAGGGGTAGAGCTTTCTAATAAAATCTTTATTCCATTGTTGGTGATTTTATTCAGCATTCTTGTTATTCAAGCATTACGCTTACCAGGTGCAACAGATGGCTTAAATGCGTTCTTTACACCGAACTGGGAAGCCATGACCAACTATAAAGTATGGTTGGCAGCATTCGGTCATATCTTCTTCTCGTTATCTGTAGGTTTCGGGATCATGTTGACTTATGCGTCTTATTTGAAAGCAAAAACCAATTTAACCGGTTCAGGTATGGTGGTTGCACTCGCTAACTCATCGTTTGAAATTTTGGCAGGTATTGGTATTTTTGCAGCTTTGGGCTTTATGGCACATAGTGCAGGTGTACCTGTAAATGAAGTGGTTTCGGGCGGTATTGGTTTAGCCTTTATTGCATTCCCGAAAATTATTTCGAGCTTAGGTGCAGGCGGCGACTTATTTGGCTTCCTATTCTTCTCATCTCTTGCTGTTGCGGGTATTACGTCAATGGTGAGTATTTTAGAAGTGCCAATCGCATCATTCCAAGATAAATTGGGTTGGTCACGTAAGAAAGCTGTAACGATTGTCGGCGGTGGCTCTGCAATTGTTTCAACCTTGATTTTCTCTACACATAGCGCGATTACTTTCGTTGATATCATTGACTACTTCGCCAATAACATTGGTATTGTGGCAGGTGGTTTGTTCTCTATTATCTTGGTGTCTTGGTTCCGTCGTCCATTGTTAACGCAATTGAAAGACCACGTAAATCAGTACTCAAGTATTAAATTGGGCTTTGGTTGGAATTTCTTAATTACGGTAATTACACCCTTATCACTCTTGGTCGCATTGGGCTTAACCATTAAAGCGATTGCAACCGAAGGCTATGGTGGATATCCAGTTGAAGTACTGTTACCTGTTGCTGGTGCAGTGATGGCTGTATTTGTCATTGGTGCAATTGTATTTAGTTGCATGAAAGACAAAGAAACTGAGGAGAAATAAAATGAATACTTCCGCAATGGTGATGTTGATTATTTCTATCGTGTTACTTTGGGGCGGCTTAATCTTGGCCTCCATCCACTTAGCCAAACATCCTGACGAAGAAGATTAAGATCTTCTTCCCAATAAAAAAGGAACCTTCAAGGTTCCTTTTTTATTGGTATATCTATAGGCAAAACATCAGTAGGTATTAAGCCGTTTTTGTAATTCGGCAATAATAGAAACCATCACCATGACCCACTTCAGGGAATAACTGACGACCGTGGATTTGTTCAATGCCCCAATCGGCGTCAATTTTGACTTCTTGTGCATCAGCATGCGAAGCAAAGAAATTCACCATTTGTTGCTCATTTTCAGCTTTTAAAATCGAGCAAGTGATGTAAAGCAGGGTGCCGCCCACTTTAAGCTGCTGCCACATATTTTCAAGAATTTGTTTTTGCAACTCGACTGTTTTTGCAATGTCGCCAGATTGGCGAAGTAGGCGAATGTCAGGATGACGACGCATCACACCTACTGCTGAACATGGTGCGTCAAGGACGATACAATCTGCTTGTTCAGGTGCTGTCCAAGTCACTGCATCCGCAGTAATAATTTCAACATGTTTACCATCTAAAACTAGACGCTCTAAATTTTCCGTCACACGTTTTAAACGCTTTTCATCCTGATCTAATGCGATCATTTTGCGTAGATCAAAAGTCTCAAGAATATGTGCTGTTTTGCCACCCGGTGCAGCGCAAGCATCAATTACAAATTTATCATCTAAATTTGGCAACAGGGTTGCACACAGTTGAGCGTGTTCATCTTGTACGGAAAAACCACCTGCTTCAAAACCCGGTAGGCTTGGAATATGCAAGCTTTCATCCATCACGATACCGACGTTTGAAATTTCACAGCGATGTGCTTCGATACCTTCATCTAGCAGGATATCTAGGTACTCATCACGGCTGACTTGACGAGTATTAACACGTAAAGTGAGAGGAGCAACTTGTTTCAGCTGATAACTGATTTCGTTAAATTGTTCGCCCCAATCCTTTTTCAGGCGCTTGGATAACCAACTTGGTAAGTTGGTCGCTTGTTCAAGGACATCATAAAATTGTTCAGTTTCACGAGTCGCGCGACGTAATATCGCATTCACCACGCCACTTAAACTTTCCATGCCCAATTGTTTGCTGGCTTCTACTGTTTCAGAGATCGCTGCATGTGCCGCCACACGGGTGCACAGCAATTGATAGAGTCCCAAATACAGACAGGTTTCAACCACTTGGTTTTCCAGTGGCTTTGACAATAATGGTAAGGTTAATTGTTTAAGCGCATGCCATTGACGTAGGCAACCTAAAACCAATTCATGGTAGAGCGCACGGTCTTTGTCTGACACGATATTCATATGTTGTGCCAGTACAGACTGTAGCGACTGACCATTTTGGACAGCCAATAACGTTTTCACAACCTGAGCACGTAAGTTGAGGTTTTTACCTGAGGCGTGGGGAGATTGCTTCATTATAAAATTTGTCCAATATTCAATTTTTGAGTTTGCAGGATTTGAACTGCATTCAGCGGTTTACCGCCCGGCCATTGTAGCGTAGTCAGACGAATTACACTGTTATTGCCGCAGGCAACATGTACACCGTGTTTATCAATTGCAATGATTTGGCCTGGTTGAGCCTCTTTTGCATTTGCATCTGAAAGTTGTGAATTCCAAACACGAAGATTGTTTTGTTCATCGAGTTGGATAAAAGCCACAGGCCATGGATTAAATGCACGAATATTTCGGTCAATTTGGATCGCATCCAAAGACCAATCTAGTTTCGCTTCAGCTTTTGAAAGTTTATGTGCATAAACAGTTAATGCTTCGTCCTGCACTTCACGTTGTTCAAGGTAGTGCTGTAAGCTTTCTTCTGATGCTAAAACCTGTACAGTTGCTTCGGCACCTTGTAGAGCAAGTTTGTCATGTAAAGATGCAGAGGTGTCTGTTGCTTCAATTGGGCAAATGGTTTTATACATCATGTCACCGGTGTCTAAACCAGCGGCCATTTTCATAATGGTTACTCCGGTTTCATGGTCGCCTGTGGCAATAGCACGTTGAATAGGTGCAGCACCACGCCAACGCGGTAATAAGGAACCATGAATATTGAGGCAACCGTACTTAGGTGTATCGAGGACCACTTGCGGCAAGATTAAACCATAAGCAGCGACCACCATTACATCGGCATTTAAAGCCGCCAATTCAGCTTGAGCAGCCAAACCTTCTTCAGTAGATGATTTGAAATGTAGTGGTTGATACACAGGAATATTGTGTTCCAGTGCCAACAATTTCACTGCAGATGCCGTTAGCTTTTGTCCGCGGCCAGCTTTGCGGTCAGGTTGAGTGTATACCGCAACGATGTCATGTTGAGTTTTGAGCAATGCAGCAAGAGCTGTTGCGGCAAATTCTGGTGTACCGGCAAAGATGATTTTCAATGGAAACAAACCGATTTTGTGGTGGATCAGCCAATTATAACAAAAGCGAGCTCTGGGTTATGTAGCAGTGCAAATTTAATAGACGAAAAAAAGTCATTTACTGACAAAATTTTCACTTTAAAAACGGCCAGTTAAAATCGCCCACTTATAGAAATTTGATGAAAATAAGAGGAAAAAACCATCAAAAAATAATACGTGATTATTCCGGTATGGCTTTGTTGCACAAAGATTTGAAATGCAAAGCGCCCCTAATTGAGCCAAATTTAAGGCGTAACTTGGGTAAGTGGTCGACCTAATTCCGTAAATCTGTTAAGAACTGCTACACGTGCATGGAT
>NZ_VPDH01000103.1:0-9109 GCF_013417785.1 Acinetobacter sp. YH12227
TAAATCCTATAGAACAGATGTGGGCATGGGTTAAACGTAAGCGTAAAGAATGGTTGATCGATTCAGTCGATGAGTTATTTCAAGTTTTTTTCGAATCCTGTATGAATAATAAAGTAGTTTGACTATATCAAGGCTATAAAACTGATGATTGAACTCAATGACAATTTGTTCAGTTAAATACCAATCTTCAATCATACGGAAATATTGACTAAAGAAAAAACGGTTTTTTCCCCAATTATTTAAGCTTTCCAAACGGGGATATTGACGGTTAGCGAGAAAATCGTGATAGACCTGCTGTATATCATCAAATACGTATATGCTGCGCATGTAGGTTGACCTCGGGCAATGATGCAAAACGCTGCTTGCTATGACTTTAGCCAACCTATTTGAAAGTTAGATGACAATTCTCTAAAGCTTTTGTTTCAACTCCGTTCTGTTCTTTTGTCGAATCTGATCCATTTGCGTATTCAGTTGCAGCATCTCGCTATAAAGCTGATTAAACTGCTTCAATGGCTCATCTTCATAGAACATAAACAACTTATTTTTCTTTTCCCATTTATGTACTTTGATCACCTTAAAAATTTCATCTGCCTTAGCAAGACTTTGCTTTTCCAAATCAAATAAAGCATGAGATTCATCACTATCACGGCTATCTCTTAAACTTTGGGTCATTTGTTGCCTAAAAATATTCTTCACGGGTAAATGCTTCGCTTGTTCTAAGGCATTTTCTTCTTGCTGCGTCGTTTTTTGCTCATAAGCATCTACCACAGCATGAACCTGTTGCAACATTTGCTCGGTTTCTTGGTAGTTGTTTTTCTTATCTTTTACCAATCGATCTATGTCGAGGAATTTGTCCCAGTTCAGAGCTTTTAAATCACGAATATATTGATTACGCGCTTCAGCACGTTGCAGCATTTGGCCTAAAATAAAGTCGGACATGACTTTATAATCACCCTTTAAGCGAGCATCTGACAGATCTATCTCAATCGGTTTTTCCCAATTCTGTGCCTGCTTAAATATCTGTTCTGTCTTTTCAAGTAAAACAACTTGATAAGCATCAAATTGAGCGGCTTCTTTTTGTTGGGCTGAATATTGATAAAACATCCAACCAAAAACCAGCACGGTGGCACAAGCTAAAATTATAAAGATACGCGGCATATTCAGCTCCGAATCCCCTTTTGATTATCATAACCAAAAATACAAAAATATGGCGACAAAATAAACAAATCTACTTTTCTCAAAATCAAACGCACCTCCAATGATCATTGCAGCAAACACATAAAAAAGGAAATTCATGGATTAAGCATGAATTTCCTTTTACGTTTTGTAGAATGAAATGAATGTTATGGCGATGTTTTCGGGTTGATATTCAATTGGCGATCAATCGTACCCATGTTGATTTGGTCACGGCTAATTTGTACCGAAGTTGCATTACGATCGATACCAAACGGCTGCAACATAATATACAGACCATTGCGTGGATCGGAAGATTGAAGACCTGCAGCAATATCTAACACGTGTTGCTGCATCAAAGGCGATAAATTGGACATGTCTGGCATTGCTGCGGCAGGTAAAATATCCATGTTCGATACAATCGTTGCATCGACACCTTTATTTTGCGTGTCACGCTCAAGCTCCATGACACGGTGCTGTAATGCTTTACGACGATCGACCTGTTCTTGATATTCAACAATACCAGTTTCAGCACGCATTTCACGCTCTGCCATAATGGTTAAAGCAGGCATTTGTATCGCTTCTTGCTGTTCATCTGTATTCGTTGCAGCAAAAGTAGATGATGCTGAAAGAGTGGCACTAGCAAAAAGCAAAACGGCAACAGATTTTGGGAGAGTCATCATGTTGAATTCCGAGCAAATTGACGAAAAAGTGAAGCACCAAATAGTGCATTTTGAAGTCTATATTGTACAACAAATCATCAATTTTACGTTTTGAAGCCCGACAAACGGCATATTATGCCGTCATGAGTACACGTTTAATTTTGAATTCAAAGTGTTAGTTTTTTTGGAACACATTTTTATCTACATTTTGAATTCAAAATCAAAATACCGAGTATATTTAGCTAGGTTAATTTCAAACTCATTGTTGAGATACGCTACCAATGCGTAATAGAACTGGAAAATGTAACTGATATTGTTGCTTATTCTGCTGCTGAAAAAAATCGAGCAATGCTGCAAGAGGCTGTTGCTCGGGATGCAGCTTTTGATAATGTTTTAAGCCTGACCATGTTTGTAGATAATTCAATATCTGCTGAGCGGGCCATGCATAATCCAAACTCAATGTCGGCGTTGTATATTCATGAAACGGAAAAGGAATCGTTTGATAGCTTTCATCAATATAGCGACGTTCTGCATCCCAATACCCCTTTAAAGTTTCGAAATACAATTGTTGGAGCAGCTCATTCAATTCTGTTTGTTCCGCTTGAATCAAACCATAACCAATGACTGCAATCACGCCATTAGCTTTAAGTACGCGTTTTACTTCGGTATAAAAACTATCAAAATCAAACCAGTGAATCGCTTGTGCTACCGTCACTAAATCCACGCTTTGGCTTGGCAAAGGACACTCAGCTGCTTGAGCAGCCTCATAATGTACATTGGCTAAATGCGGAGCCTCCGCCAATTGAGCTGCACTTAAATCAGTCGCTAAGATTTGTTGAAAATGGGGAGCCAGTCGTTGGGTAAATTGACCAGAACCTGCCCCACAATCCCAAGCCAGCTCTCGTCTATTTACATATTTTAATATCGTTTCCACGATAGCTGGAGAATAATCCGGCCGAGCACGTTGATATTGTTTGCTATCATCAGAAAAGAGATCTTTCATTTAGAATATTCATTGGTTATTTTTCATCAGTCTAATATAGTTTTTACTGCTTAAAACTTGAACTTAAGTCATAGCATTAAAGTAAAAATGATGTGTGAACTTACTGAATCACGTTCTGAATATAAAAGCTCGTTTGTGCAATGGGTTCCAATTGATCATTCATTTGATAATATTTCACATCATAATGACCGGGCTTCCAACCTGCGACAGGGCTGAAACTTACCCAATTTTTCTCACGCTGAGCACTTACCCGCTGCGGCATAAAAAATAGCACTTCTCCAGTAGTTTGATTGCTCCAGCGTACAAAAACTTGTTCATTACTCGGTGTTTTACCTAATGTATCAAAGTGAGCAAATAGCTGTTGTCCTTTGTAAATATCACGTGGTAATACATTTTCGCCCCCATACTCTTGGTGTGCCATAACCGTGGCTCGTCCACTCATTGGCTCGTCAGGTTTATTTTTAGCATCAACAAACTCACCCACTAAATGCTTTGCAAATTCATGCTTGTTTCGAATGGCCGATAAATCATACCCAGAAAATGCTTGCTGCAAATATTGATCCATTTGCTTTGATGTCGCCTGATCAATGACTGCATTCACTTGAGTCATTTGATTTTTTAGTTGCTGTTGTAATTCAATATTATTTTCAGATTGCACCGGTATATGTTGCTGAAAATTTTGAATAAAGCGATTCCCTGTCTGATTGCTTTTACTTTCTATAACGATGGGCTCAGATACAGTATTGGATGGGGCTATGAAATAACCCAATCCAAAACAGACGAGGCCAATCGCTATTGGCATCAAAAATTTCATCGTTTTTAATTACACGTTATTGTTTCAGTTACATTATTAGCGAGCGTTATTTTCAGACTTCCACTGGTAAATAAAGCCCCCTTATTCAGTTGTTCTTTGGTTAGATTACTACCTGACAACAATCTTAATCCTTCTGAGGTACAAATACCTGTCTGAGTATCATTCGTGAGCTTTAATACACAGCCAGCTGTTGTCACTTTATGGGTATTTGCTATAGGCTCAGCACATACTGCTGTAATCACCTTTGTAGATGGTGTTTTAAGATCACATGCTGAACAATCTTGACTCGCACCACCACACGCATTTGCTGCTTTTTCACTGCGACAAATATATGTCTGAGTACCAAAAGTAAATTCTTTTTCAAATGAAGAATTAAAACTGCCACTACTTCCACCACCACATGCCGTTAATACAGCACTTGTCATTACGGTTAAAGCCATTACTATTTTTTTCATATTCATCGTCATACCTTATATTTTTTAAAATTTTTTAGCTATCGGTCAAATTATATTCGGTCGATTGTATTAGTTGCATTGCACAATTGATCAACAAAACTAAATCTGAGACGAAAAAAAACCTCAAACAATGTTTGAGGTTTTTTTGAATATGGTGGCGAGACCCAGGATCGAACTGGGGACACACGGATTTTCAATCCGTTGCTCTACCTACTGAGCTATCACGCCGATGCGGTGTATTAAGCCGCATCTCAGTTAATTAGTCAATCATATTTATAAAAATATTTTTTGTATGCATAAATTTTAGGCAAAAAAAATCCCTGATGGGATCAGGGATTGATAAACTGAAAATCAGTTTTGAATATGGTGGCGAGACCCAGGATCGAACTGGGGACACACGGATTTTCAATCCGTTGCTCTACCTACTGAGCTATCACGCCGATGGGGCGTATTAAACAATTTAAGCTGGATGCCGTCAAGCATAAGCATGGGCTTTTTTCTCAAATGTT
The DNA here is from genome assembly GCF_013417785.1 of Acinetobacter sp. YH12227. NCBI lineage: Bacteria > Pseudomonadati > Pseudomonadota > Gammaproteobacteria > Moraxellales > Moraxellaceae > Acinetobacter > Acinetobacter sp. YH12227. The sequence continues at coordinate 4,617 of NZ_VPDH01000103.1, forward strand.
TATTTTTAAATCAATATTTCACACTAATCGCTTACTTTTTGTCTTATTTACATTTAAATCTGAGTTAATTTAATTATTCAGTCGAAAAAAGACAGCACGGAGGCTGTCTTTTAAACACTGAACTTTATTCAGCTGCGTCAATTTTACCAATGTGTGCTAAACAACGATGAATCGCGCCACAACCTGGCTCGAAGGTTTTTACACCTTTTTCTTCTTCCATACGTGTCGCTTCACTCACTAGACGTTCTGCAACACCGCGGCCTCGGTTAGCTGGATGTACTACGATATATTCCAAGGTTTTACTTTCACCTTGGCCGCTACACCAAATGGCACCAATCAATTTTGTATTAAATTCTGCAGTGTAAACTAAGGTATACTGAGCTAAGTTCTGCTCAAGTTGTTCAATGGCATCTGAACCGTCGCTAAATTCTGGGCTCGTGTCATACAGTCGCTCAAGCTGGCTGCGCACTTCATCATTTTCTAAAGAAGTATAGGCATGTACGGTAATAGGCATTGATAAACCCTCCTGAGCAATCTAATATGCGGTGACTTTTCGTCACGGCGAAAACATTTTTACATCAATCATTTTGACGTATTTGAGGAACGTGTCTATGACCGATCGTATCAGTGAAGTAGTAAGAAACACTAACGAAACCAAAATTCGAGTTCGCGTGAATCTTGATGGTTCTGGTCAAGGCACTTTAAACACTGGTATTCCATTTTTAGATCATATGATTGATCAAATCAAGCGACATGGTCTGTTTGATATTGATATTCATTGTGATGGTGATCTTGAAATTGACGACCATCATACCGTAGAAGACTGCGGTATTACACTCGGACAGGCGTTTGCACAAGCACTTGGCAACAAAAAGGGCTTAAAACGCTACGGTCATTTTTATGCACCGCTTGATGAGTCGTTAAGCCGTGTTGTGGTTGACTTATCTGGTCGTCCAGGCCTATGGATGGATATTCCATTTACACGTGCTCGTATTGGTACATTTGACGTTGACTTATTCTCTGAGTTTTTCCAAGGCTTTGTGAACCACGCGTTAATGACGCTACACATTGATAACTTAAAAGGTAAAAACAGCCATCACCAAATTGAAAGTGTGTTTAAAGCATTTGCACGCGCACTTCGTATGGCATGTGAAATTGACCCTCGTGCAGAGAATACTGTCGCTTCAACCAAAGGAACATTGTAATGACCCGTATTGCCCTTCTTGACTATGGCATGGGAAATCTTCACTCAGCTGCAAAAGCACTCGAACACGTCGGTGCAACGGTTGATGTGACCAATGATCCAAAGCTGATTGCTCAAGCAGATAAAATTGTATTTCCTGGTGTAGGCGCAATGCGTGATTGCATGCAAGGGATGCATGAAGCGGGTATTGATGAAGTTGTTCGCAATGCTGCATTCAATAAGCCTGTACTCGCAATCTGTGTGGGTATGCAAGCCTTGATGCAACACTCTGAAGAAAATAGTGGTGCAGATGCACTCGGTATTTTTGAAGGTGTGGTAAAACGTTTTCCTGATGTAGACGGTTTAAAAGTTCCACACATGGGCTGGAACCAAGTACATCAAGCTGATCCAAGCCATCCAATGTGGAAAAACATTGAACAAGATGCACGTTTTTACTTTGTACATAGCTTCTATGTTGAACCGAAAGATCCAGCTATTGTTGCTGCTACCTGTGACTATGGTTTGCAATTCTGTACCGCAATTCACAAGGAAAACTTGTTTGCGACACAATTCCACCCAGAAAAAAGTCATACAGCGGGTCTACAATTGCTGAAAAACTTTGTGGAATGGGATATTTAAAGTTCCGTCCCATCCAAAAAAGCCCGCACCTTGCGGGCTTTTTTATAATGTTTATTTTTCATACTTTTATTTTATAGATATTCATTTTAGAATTTGCCTACTTATAAAAATACCAAAGTCTAGGAATAATAATGAATACATTCACATCTGACTCACCTACCCAAGCCAGTGGTCGCTTTAGCCGTCGCGCTTATCTTGCTTGGAATCTACTCCTCGGCATTATTTTTATGCTGATTGCTGTTGTGGTCGCCCTACTCACTCCCGGCGCTCAAAATAGCCTTACTGAAGGAGCAATGTCGACGCCACTCATGATTATTTTCTTTATCATGTACGCCATTGCGATTTATTACAGCGTTATTTTCTTAATTCGACGTTTACATGACCGTGACCATTCTGGATGGCTTGCCCTACTAATCTTAGTCCCTGTGCTGAATATTTTGTTTGCGCTCTATGTATTATTTGCCCCTGGTAATAGCGGTAGCAATACATTTGGACAACCACGCCCGACCAAAGGCTGGGAAACAGTGCTGGCAGTTTTGTATATTGTCGTGTTTGTTATTGGCATACTCGCTGCGATCATGGTTCCGTCTTACCAAGACTATGTGATCCGATCACAACAAGCTACGATTCAAGAATAATCCTTATATGTCGTGTATATCTGCATAAACAGCAACACATATTCTAAGACAAGCTCACTCAGGTGAGCTTTTTTATACTTTGCCTTTATAATCAACGCGCTTTTTATGTTCAGGATAAATCCTCCCATTTTCACATTTTTATGTCGTTTTTAGCTCATTAGTTGTGTCTAAAAATGAATGATAACAATACTTTTTAAGATAATTTAAGATCATTAAATATGAATAATTCACCCAATATAAACTCTGGCTGGAACCGTGACGGTCGGTTTAATCGCATGTCATTTATCGGTTGGAATACCTTTTATGGTCTGATGCTGACGTTAGTCATGCTGGTCATTGTTATTATGATGCCAAATACCATGAATGCCTTAATGGCTTATGCTGAAAATCCGATATTACAAGGGTTTGCACTTGGTTTTAATATTTTACTTTTAATTCCTTTGATGATTTTCTCAGCGCGTCGTTTACATGACTTCAATATGTCGGGCTGGTTTGCGCTTTTACAGCTGATCCCATTGCTCAATATCATTATATTTATTGCAATCATACTCATCCCGGGTACTGCAACTGCCAATCAATATGGCGAGCCACTTGAATCAAAAACATGGGAAGTGGTTTTGGCCTTTTTATTTTTAGGTCTATTCTTATTAATATTGGTTAACCTACTCTTTACCCTTAAATATTTCTTTTAATAAACCTACTTCATTGATGTAAATATATACCGCTTTGAATCACCTTCAGCGCGGTATAAATGCATTTAGTATGTAAGTTTCACCCACAACAGCTTGATTGCTTTTCAGGTTTAAACTGACTAGGCTCAACAGATAAAATCTTGAACGAATACTCATGAACGATGCTGTACAACCGCAAATTTTGCCATCTAAAGAACAAATTAAAAGCTTTCCACTTTTTCAAAATTTAGCTTTCGAACAAATTCATGTAATTCACTGCTTAGAACAGTGTCTAACTTGGGCAGAACAACTAAATACAGCAGCCGTACTGGGTTTTGATTCTGAGTCAAAGCCAATCTTCAATAAAGGCGAGGTTTCAACAGGGCCTCATTTAATTCAATTGGCAACTGCACAGTATGCGTGGCTATTTCAAATGAATGAAGAAACATGGACATTTTTAAAACCGATTTTTAGTAATCGCGATCAAATCAAAGTTGGCTTTGGCTTAAAAAATGATGCACATTTATTCCGTAAAAAAAGTGTTGAGCTCAATAGTGTCTTAGAACTTTCTAAGTGCTTTACATCTTTTGGTTTAACCCAGCCTGTAGGTTTAAAAAATGCCATGGCGTTGCTTTTTGCGGTCAATTTTCCCAAGTCTAAATCAGTCAGCACTTCTAATTGGGCCAAAAAACGCTTAAGCCCAGAACAAATTCGTTATGCAGCAGCAGATGCCTATGCACCAGTACTGGTATTCGAAGAATTATTACAACGTGGACTCTTGCCTAAAACCATTCCAAATACCTCTTTAAAGCTACGTATTAGACCCAACAAATCAAATAAACCATAATAAAAATAAGGATTTATTGCACCCACCAAATGTAATTATCCTGTAACGGCAATTTGCACCAGCTTATTGCACTCACACTAATCTGAACTCAGTCGAGTTTTATTCTGCAATGCCGTATTTACGTTGTATTCGGACCAAAACAATTATATTTTGCTTTGCCATGAATCATGTATGGGTTAATAAAATGTCCACATGCACCATTTAAGTACAATTATATGATTGATTTTTATTAAATAAATTACATTAATATACACTTGTATTTAAATTCACATAATCTCTTGATCGCATTGAATTTTCCATCCTAATCACATGATTTTTCTTCTACTTTATATATTTTTATAATTTGTTTTCACGCTTCGCATTTTGCTAAAACAAGTCTGCCAAATACCTTTGTACACGACAAAAAAAGATAACTCATTGAAATAATGGCATAATACTTGTTTTCTGACGACGAATATGATGACACATTTCAATGAGTTACATCTCATCTTAAACAAATATCTAAAGTGGAACAA
>NZ_VPDH01000104.1:0-9099 GCF_013417785.1 Acinetobacter sp. YH12227
CCTATCTCAGTGATGTGCTGAAAAGGCTGCCGACGCATAAAGCGACCCAAATAGAAGAATTACTACCACATCGCTGGAAATCCAACTCAAATTAAAAAATAGGCATGGGGTTCAGCGGACGCTTACGCTGCTGTTCAGATATATTTCAATTAATGCAATGTGCTGTACTTAAAAACTGAATAAGAAAATGAAGCTTATTTTTATAAAAAGTGATAGATGACTGAGTGTAGGTTATGTTTTCAGACGATTCAGAAATACAAAATATGACAATGTAGTGAATTTTTACGAATTTCAAAGCAATATAAAAACCAATTAATACTTTGCTAAAATTTATTACATATTGAAAATGAAGGAAATTTATTTAAATCAAAGGTCAAACATCAATTATCATAAAAGCGTCATAAAGATGTAACCTAACTGTCATACTCTAAAATCAAAATGCGTATATCGAAAAAGTACAAGACTTTATTAGAAAGTGGCGTACTCCAATAAATGCATCAATAAAGAGAGATGAGAATGCGCTTCAATCATATCGCAATTGCGTTGGCACTTTCAGGGGCAGCTGTTGCAACAACTGCAAATGCAGCTCGTGACACGATCCAAATTGCTGGTTCTTCTACAGTTTTGCCTTACGCAAGTATTGTTGCAGAAGAGTTTGGTAATACATTCCCACAATTTAAAGCACCTGTTGTAGGTTCTGGTGGTACTTCAGGTGGTTTGAAACAATTCTGTAATGGCGTTGGTGATAACACTATCGATATTGCTAATGCATCTCGTAAAATTAAAGACACTGAGCTAGCTGCTTGCAAAAAAGCAGGTGTAAACCAAGTTCTTGAGATTAAAGTAGGTTATGACGGTATCGTGTTTGCATCAAACGCTAAAAAAGCGGCATTCAAATTACGTCCACAACATGTATTTGCTGCTTTAGCCGCTGAATTACCATCAAACGGTAAAATGGTTGCAAACCCATATACACGTTGGAACCAAATTGATCCAACTCTTCCTAACGAAGCAATTACATTGGTCATTCCAGCGTCAAATCACGGTACTCGTGAAGTATTCCAAGAGAAAATGGTAGATGCTGGCTGTGAAACTTACCAAGCATTTGCGAAGCTAGATAAAGATGCACAGAAAAAGGCATGTTCTACATTCCGTAAAGATGGCCGTGTGATTGAAATTGCTGGTGACTACACTGAAACACTAGCACGTTTAAAAACATCTCCAAATGCAGTCGGTGTTTTTGGTTTAGGTTTCTATGATCAAAATCGTGACAAATTACGTGTAGCGACAGTAAACAACGTTGCACCATCTGAGAAAACAATTCTGAATGGTTCTTACCCTGTATCACGTCCATTGTTCTTCTACGTGAAAGGTGAGCATCTTAAATCAATCAAAGGCTTGAAAGAATTTACAGAATTCTTTGTAAGCAAAAAAGTATCTGGTAAAGGTTCTAAGCTTGAAAAAGCAGGTCTGATTTCAATGTCTGACAAAGAACGTGCTGCGGTACTTGCAAACTTCAAAGCGGGTAAAGCTGTTAAATAAAAGTATGGAAATAGCCAATGGCAGGGTCGACCTGCCATTGGTTTTTTTGCAAAGAAACAGTTTTTTCAAAATGTGTAATTGAAGAAACAGTGGAGATTACATGAATCTGCTCCTCATTGGTGTGTTACTGGCGATTATTGCCATTGCCTATCAAGTTGGCTTAACCAAGAGCCGTAAACTTGCAGGTAAAGGGAATAACTCAGCGATGCTGCATTCTCGACCGGGTTACTATGGTGCATTGGTCGCGTTGTGGTGTGGTATCCCAGCATTTTTAATTCTGATTGTTTGGAATTTAGTTGAACCAAGTATTTTTCAACAAGTCATTTTAAATCATGTGCCTGAACAAATTCGCGCAACGCTAGATCCAGCGAGTACAAGCGTGATGGTTGAGCGTGTACAAGCATTGGCTTCAGGTTTTGGGGTGAGCGATACACCAGCTGCTTATGAACTTGCAGCAGCAGAACAGTTAAAGAAAATTGAGAACATTGGTTCATTTGCGAAATTAGCAGTTGTAGTAAGTGCGGCATTGATTGGTTTAGTGATGGCTAAACGTCGCATTGCAGAAAAATATCGTGCACGAAACCAAGTTGAAAAAGTTTTAAATGTGGCATTGGCACTATGTTCAGGCGTGGCGATTTTGACCACTGTCGGCATCGTAATGTCGATGTTTAGTGAAGCAATGCGCTTCTTTAGTTTTGTTAATCCACTCGATTTCTTCTTTGGTACTGAATGGAACCCAGGTTTTAGTACTTCGGGAAGTGCAGAAGGCAGCTACGGCTTATTACCTTTATTGTGGGGTACGCTCATGGTGAGTGGTATCGCATTATTGGTAGCTGTTCCTGTTGGTCTAATGATTGCAATTTATCTTGCTGAATATGCAAAACCAAGTTTCCGTTCATGGGCAAAACCTGCAATTGAAGTATTAGCAGGTATTCCAACCATTGTTTACGGTGTATTTGCTTTAATGGTTATTGGCCCATTTGCTAAAGATTTAGGCGCAATGATTGGGCTCGATATTAATGCTACAAGTGCCTTAACCGCTGGTTTTGTCATGGGCATTATGATTATTCCTTTTGTCTCTTCATTATCTGATGACATTATTACTCAAGTGCCACGAGCGCTACGTGATGGTTCACTCGGATTAGGTGCGACTAAATCTGAAACGATTCGCCAAGTGGTTATTCCAGCAGCATTGCCGGGTATTATCGGTGCGTTCTTGCTTGCAGCATCACGTGCAATTGGTGAAACCATGATTGTGGTACTAGCCGCTGGTAATAGTCCGCTGTTACATATCAATCCACTCGAAGCGGTTTCGACAGTCACAATTACTATTGTGAATCAATTAACAGGTGATACAGATTTTGCAAGTCCTCAGGCTTTGGTTGCCTTTGCATTGGGCTTAACGCTGTTTGTAATTACTTTAGGTCTGAATATTGTTGCGCTGTACATCGTGCGTAAATACCGTGAGCAATACGAATGAGTACGACTAATACATCAAATATGGATCAAACATTCGATCCACAGGCTGCGGCTGAGCAGCGTGAAAAACGTAAAAAAATCATCGAAAGCTCATTGGCAAAACGTCACCGTAAAGAAAAGACGTTTCGTATGTTTGGCTTCGGTGCGGTCATTACAGGTTTATTATTTGTTGCTTTGCTATTTGGCAGCATCTTGGCAAAAGGTTTACCTGCATTTTGGCAAAGTAGCATGACTGTACCGGTGTTTTTTGATCCAGCAATTATTCAAATCGGCCCTAAACCGGTTCAAAAAGAAGGTGAGTCACCTGCACAGTTTGAAGAGCGTTTTATCGCTTGGCAAACTGAAATGGGTATGGTGGATTGGGATGCACTCATTGTTAATGGTATTGTTAAAAAAGCCCCTGAAATTGCCAATCAAAGTGATGAGTTAAATAGCATTTACACCAGTTCTGAATCTTATCGCTTACGTGATATGGTGATGAAAGATCCGTCACTGATTGGTAAAACGCAGGACTTTAAAATTTTAGCTGATGCGAATGTCGATGTATGGCTAGCGGGTAATATTGACCGTAGTTTGCCAGATGAACAGCAACAGCTCAGCCCTGAAGTACGTCAATTGGCTGATCAGTTAAAAGCCGATGGTGTTATTACCAATAGCTTCAATACAGAGATCTTTAAAAATCCAGACTCACGTAGTTCACCAGCAACTTCTGGCTTAGCAGGCGCATTTATGGGCTCGCTATTTATGATGCTGATAGTGATTGTGCTATCTATTCCAGTTGGTGTGGCATCTGCTATTTACCTTGAAGAATTTGCACCGAAAAATTGGATCACTGACATAATTGAAGTCAACATCAATAACCTTGCAGCAGTTCCATCGATCGTATTTGGTTTGTTGGGTGCAGCAATCTTTATTGGTTGGATGCATATGCCACTCTCTGCACCTGTTGTAGGTGGTTTGGTCTTGAGTTTAATGACACTACCAACCGTAATTATTACAACACGTGCATCTTTAAAAGCAGTTCCACCTTCGATTCGCCAAGCCGCTTTAGGCTTAGGAGCTTCACGCTTACAAACAGTTTTCCACCATGTATTACCGTTGGCACTGCCGGGTATTTTAACGGGCGGTATTATTGGTGTGGCACAAGCTTTAGGTGAAACAGCACCACTATTACTCATTGGTATGAGCGCCTTCGTTGCAAACGTACCTGCTACGCCACTTGATCAATCGACTGCTTTACCTGTTCAGATTTTCTTATGGCAGGGCAATGAATTGCGTAACTTCTTCGAAGGACGTACCGCAGCAGCGATTATTGTACTTCTGGCATTGATGATTGGCTTGAACAGTCTTGCCATTTGGTTACGTAAGAAATTTGAAGTACGCTGGTAATTGAGAGCATTATATGAATACAGTTATTACTCCAGAACAGAATTCCTTAGAACAGGATAAGTCCGTGAATCCAGAACAAACGCAATTTACCTCTGCTCAGGGCAGTCAAAAACAGCCATCGACTTCGTTTGTGTCTCAGTTCGATACACAGACAAGTCAAAAGAAAGATGCCAAATCTACTGATGTAAAAATTAGCACACAAGATGTTCATGTTTACTATGGCGAGACTGAAGCAATTAAAGGGATTGACCTAAATATTTATGCAAATGAAGTGATTGCATTTATTGGTCCATCTGGCTGTGGTAAATCAACATTCTTACGTACCTTAAACCGTATGAATGACACCATTGATAGCTGCCGTGTAACCGGTAAAGTGATGATGGATAATCAAGATATCTATGATCCAAATCTAGATGTAGTTTTACTGCGCGCGCAAGTTGGCATGGTATTCCAAAAACCAAACCCATTTCCAAAGTCAATCTTTGATAATGTCGCTTATGGTCCAAAACTTCATGGTTTGGCTCGTGATAAATACGACATGGAAGAAATAGTGGAAAATAGTCTGCGTAAAGCCGGACTTTGGGATGAAGTGAAAGATCGTTTAAATCAACCTGGTACAGGTCTTTCAGGTGGTCAGCAACAGCGTTTATGTATTGCTCGTACCATTGCAGTATCGCCTGAAGTGATTTTGATGGATGAACCATGTTCAGCACTGGATCCAATTGCAACAGCTAAAGTAGAAGAACTGATTTCTGAGCTTTCAAATCAGTACACTATTGCGATTGTGACCCACTCAATGCAACAAGCAGCGCGTGTATCTGATCGTACTGCTTACTTCCATCTTGGTGATTTAATTGAAGTAAATGCGACAGAAAAGGTATTTACTCAACCAGACCATCAACTTACAGAAGCGTATATCACGGGCCGTTTTGGTTAAATTTCTGAACGTATAAAGCGAATTTTAAAAAGAGCCAACTGGCTCTTTTTCTTTTTTAATGTACTAAATCTTATAACGAACTATGGAAATAATTGCTCATGTAACTGAGTTGACCAATTTAATGAGAATTATTTTTATATACACATTGAATTTTTGTGACGAAACCCACATCTTATAAAAGATAAATATGAATTAAATGAGTTTTAAATTTTATGCTATTTCATAATCCCAAATTACCTGCTGAAATTCGTGTCAGTCATTTGAATGCACGTATTAACGAACAACGAAAAAAAATTGCTCAAACGACTGCATCTAAATTAGAGCTTTTACAGCTTGCACAGCAACTTTCAAAAGAAGCGCGTCAGCGTAAGAAAAATAATGAAAAAATATATGTACTCGATTTTAAAGGTGATACCGCAGCGTCGGCTGTCGAAAGCCTTCGAGAAGAAATTACATTGATTTTGGCGACTGCAAAAGCAGGTCGTGACCGCGTGGTACTTCGTTTAGAAAGCCCAGGCGGTATGGTACATGGTTATGGTTTAGCTGCTGCACAATTGGTACGTTTACGTGATGCAGGTTTTAAACTAACGATTTGTGTAGATAAAGTCGCTGCAAGTGGTGGCTATATGATGGCATGTATTGGTTCTGAAATTGTCTCTGCACCATTTGCTGTTGTTGGTTCAATTGGCGTGGTTGCACAAGTTCCAAACTTTAATCGTCTGTTAAAAGAAAAGCATATTGATTTTGAACTTTATACCGCGGGTCAATTCAAACGTACTGTGACCATGTTTGGTGAAAATACTGAAGAAGGTAAAGCAAAGTTTGAAGAAGAGTTACAGCAAACGCATAACTTGTTTAAGCACTTCGTTGAAAAATACCGCCCACAACTGAACGTAGAAAAAGTCGCTACAGGTGAGCATTGGTATGGTCAAGACGCCCTAGATTTGAATTTAGTTGATCAACTTAAGACCTCTGATGAATATTTATTAAGTCTTTTACCGCAGCATGATGTTTATGTAATTGAAACTCGTAAAAAACCGACGCTAGGTGAAAAATTAGGCCTGCAGGCAGCTCAAATTGCTGACTCATTGGTTCCTGCTGTGATATCTAAAGTGATGGAATCACTAACGAAAGCCAATGCGAACATGGTTCAATTAAAAGATCCAAAATTATGATTTTAAGTCTCGTCTAGTCGAGCTGTTGTATAGATATAAAAAGGTCATTTTAGGATGGCCTTTTTTAGTGAAAAATTAAATAAAAAATAATTCTGACGAATAAATATATAGAATGGTTTGTTTGTTCAACATCAATTTGATAAGGTACTTAACTAATTATTTATTAGATGTTTATTACATAATAACACTGAGGGAAAAATGACAAAAATTGTCGTGATATCGAAGAAAGATCAAACGATTTTAAAAGAAACTCAGGCCAACAAAATACAAATATCTCAACCTTCAATTATTCAGTTAGAACTCAAGCCAATCGATATTTAATCGATCCATCGAGTAGGGAATCAATGTGTGATTACCCTTAAAAATGGTCAAAAAATTGTGATTGATGATTTTTATACAGCTGACTTTGGTTCTGAAAATTCTTTGCTCGTGCATAGTGGGCCAGAGCAATTTGAATTGGTTGAAATGGATGTCGATGGCAAAACAATTAGCTATCGTTCTGTGAATGAATTTATGCAACCTTTAGCTGCATCGACTCAATTAAATCAGGCGACAACACCAGCTCAAGCTACAGAAGTTGCAACTGAGGATGATGGTTCACCATCGCTACTTAAGGCGGGATTGGCGATCTTAGGTGCAGAAGCGGTATATCTTCTAGCATTTGAGAAAGACGATGATCAATCCTCTAGTAACGACAAAACAGCCCCAAGTACGCCAACAGGAAGTTTTGATAGTGACGGAAAAGTGGTATCAGGCAAAGCCGAAGCTGGCGCAACGGTTTATTTAGTAGATGCCAAAGGCAATACGATTGGTCAATCTAAAGCAGACGCTGATGGTAACTATAAAATTACTTTGGATGTCGCGATTACAGATGGCAATCGCGTAATTTTGTACGCCAAAGACAAGGCGGGAAATAGTTCTCAATCGACGATTTTAATGGGTAGAAAAGATACGATTGCTCCAGATGCTGCAAATGCACAAGTAGATGAAAGCGGTAAGTTTATCTCCGGTTTAGCGGAAGCGGGTTCAAAAGTATATGTTTATGCTGCTGATGGTAAAACGCTTTTAGGTGGGCCAGTCACTGCGGCAAGTGATGGTAATTTTTCCATTTCATTAAGTGATTCTTTGCAAGCGGGTGAGACGGCTAAAGTTGTAGTAGAAGATAAAGCAGGCAATAAATCTGAAGCGCAAATGGTAGAAATAGGAAAAGATACGTTGCGACCAGATCAACCCAAGATTGAAGTCAATAAAGCGGGAACAGAACTTGTTGGTACCGCCGAAGCCAACAGTACTATTAAAATTTTAGATGCAAATTCACAAGTCATCGCCACCGCTACGGTAGATGCAAATGGTCAATTTAAAATTACATTGTCCCCAGCTCTATCGGACAGTAATAAGGCAACCATTATTGTGGTTGATGCAGCAGGGAATCAATCTACATCGTTAAATATCAGTGCTGGAACAGACAATACAGCACCAGTGGCACCAACAGCGTCGATCAATATTGATGGTACAGAAGTGTCGGGAAGTGCGGAAATTGGCGCCAAAATTACGATTAAAAACAGTGCGGGAAATACACTTGGTACCGCAACTGTTGGTGACGATGGTCGCTATACAGTAAAATTAAGCAGCGCAATAACAGATAATAATATAGTTCAAGTGACTGCGACAGATACATCAGGGAATATATCAAAGAGCACGCAAGTCGTAGGGAAAAAGGACACAATTGCGCCGTCAGCACCGACATTGACGACAGTGTATGATGATCGCGAGACTACAAAGCTTACCATTAAACAGGGGGAGAGCACTAAAGATTCAACCCCAAGTTTTGAAGGCAAAGGTGAGGCCAATGCCACGATCACCATTTATAAAAATGGCGTCGCAGTGGCAACGGTCAAAGCAGATACCAGTGGAAAATGGTTGTATACACCAGAGTCAGATTTAGCTGCAGGCAAGTACAGTTATAGTTTTACCCAAACGGATGTGGCTGGAAATACCAGTGCCAAAAGCTCAGCATTTGATTTTACAGTTGAAGCGATGACAGTTGCTAAAGCGAGTTTATTCTTGATCTCAGAAGAACAGGCTTCGAATGAATTACATGATCAAGCATCGCTGTTAATAGATGATAATAATGTATTTGATGTACTTGCGCAGCACAGTGTGTCGAGCTTTAGCTTAGACGAAACTAACGCATTCATTCCTAATGATCAAATTGATTTGAACAGCTTATTGAGCAATCAAGAACCAAACATTGCTCTTGATGAAATATCAGATGATTCATCTTATTTAAATCCGTCTATCAATCCGGTATCGGGTGTCACAGCAGTTTCAAATACAGAGCTTCAAACAGCATGGGGCGCTTTAGATTTGTTAGATCAATCATTAAACACATTAGCTCTATATTAATTCATCAATTTTATTAATAGTGATGTAATAAAAAAGCACTCGGATGAGTAATGCCAGTCAGTTAAGCAAAAAAAGTTAAAATGCTGTAAAAAGAGCGTATGTAAATACGCTCTTTTTTTATGAATTTATCTCAGAATCTAGATTTAACATTAAAACAAACCCTACCTTCAC
>NZ_VPDH01000105.1:0-8179 GCF_013417785.1 Acinetobacter sp. YH12227
TTTGTGCCATTTTTCTTTATACTGTCACTTAGGCAGGCTGGACACTTGATTTCTAGAGTTATTCGCATTTCTCTATTTTATCAAAATCCAACCTGCTTTTTTTCAGCATACTTTTTGAAACACCACCAGATTTCGTAGCTTAAGTTTGGTTGAAGGTCATTGGGAGTTTTTTAGACGCTATATGGCGGGTGAAGACATAGAAAAATTAAAAAATAATATTCATTACTATGCTCCTAATGTTATTTACCGTAAAGAGATAGCAAGTGAAACTTGGTTTAAACTTAAACTACTAAGATTTTCAGAGCGAGATTATTTAACAAATCAAGTGAAATTACCTTCTGACTACAATTTAAATCTTTTGATTTTTGGTATTCCTCAATTCTTAATTAGAAGGCTTTGTGTGAGAACATCTAAAATCCCTCAAGTCCCTCGAGAATGGATCAATTAAATTTTAAATGATATTTTTAATCGGCTTTGTTGCACAAAGATTTTAAATGCAAAGCGCCCCTAATTGAGCCAAATTTAAGGCGTAACTTGGGTAAGTGGTCGACCTAATTCCGTAAATCTGTTAAGGACTGCTACACGTGCATGGATCTCATTCACTTGACTATCAAAACTCCTTGCACTGAGTTTATCTCCTAATAATTTTATGCAATGCATCTTAGTTTCAACCAAACTTCGCCGATGATAGCCTGACCATTTTTTCCATAGTGTCCTGCCTAAACGTTTAATTGTTCGAAGTAATTCATTTCGCTCTAGCGAGCTACTCTTTGTATCTTTCCATGGTTTCGCATTTTTTCTAGGTGGAATCACCGCATGCCCTTACCGATCTGCAATGACCTGACGGCATCGTTTTGTGTCATAAGCACCATCTGTATAGGCAGAATCGATTTGTTCATCTAAAGGGATTTGAGCAAGTAAATCTTCCAGTACCTGTGAATCACTGACATTATTTGCGGTGAGTTGTACAGCACGTATTTGAATGGTTTCAGTATCGATACCAATATGAAGCTTACGCCATTGGCGGCGATTTTCAGGTCCATGTTTCTGACGCTTCCATTCACCTTCATCTAAAAACTTTAGGCCAATAGAGTCTACGAGTAGATGGAGAGCACCACTACTTTTTGATATCAAATTGCAATATCGATATGCCTTTGTCTTCTGCTAATGATGGAATAATCTGGAGCTTTCCTATCTAGACCACACTTTTTTAATCAGGCTTTGAACAAAGACGCTGACCATCCGAAAGAAAGACGAAATAGGGATTTAATCATTAAGCAACATTGGATGGCTGCGTCGGAGTAGGTTTGATTTCGCCCTTGTTTGCCTTTTGATGGCGCATACCATTGCGTAGCAGGATCAAACCAAAGGGCAATATTTCCGCGACTCATGAGTGCTCGGTTATATGCGGGCCAATTGGTTGTGCGGTAGATTTTGTGTGTAGGCTTCTTCATTTGAAAATTATATCGCTGAAAAAGCCTTTACAGATAGGTTTGTGCAACAAAGCCCTTTTTGGATAGCCAATGGCAATATCGACATACCTTAAGCAGTGTTATATAGCTGTATTGGACTAAGTTTGATTTGATCCATTTTTTCTTGCGGATGAACATACCATTGAGTCAAATAATCAAACCAGATAGAAATATTGCCTCGGATAATTAAGGCTCGGTTACGAGGTCTGTAAAACAAACTCATTACAGAATAGTGATTAACTATCACTGATTTTTGTAGCTTAATACAGACTTTAACAGTGGTTACTTTTTTGGTTATTTAAACTTACACACTCACAATAATTTTTATAAAAAACATATATATAAATATTTATGTGATGCGTAATATACGCATCACATAAGAATGCTTATTTTTGATATAATTACGATAATAGGGATCATTATGCTGGTTTATAAAAATTTATGAGTCTTACGGAAACACAAGTACGAAAGTCATATCCAAAAGAAAAAATTTACTTTTTAGCTGATGATGATGGTTTAAGCTTAAAAGTCGATCCTAATGGAAAAAAGTCTTGGAGTTATCGATACTCAATTGTAGAAACGGGTAAAAGACCACGAATCACTCTAGGTACTTATCCAGAGATGAATCTCAAAGAAGCTAGAGTGGCCAGAGACTCCTATAAGGCAACTAAATTTTCTACACAAAATTTAGTTCAGGAGAAAATTCAAACTTTTAAAGTTGTTTGTGAAGAATGGTTAGAGTTTAAAACAAATAATTCATTTAAAGATCAACCACGTGGTGGTGTAATCCAATTGGCGAATACATGTTTAATAAATGACATTTATCCCGTTATTGGTGATATAGATTTTAGTAAAATTAAAAGAACTGATTTAGTTAAGGTAATTAAGCACATTGAAAATAGGGGAGTTAAGGAACCTGTAAAAAAAGCGTATAGCTATTTAAATCAAATCTATGATTTTGCAGTTGCAATGGGATACTGTGATTATAATCAAGCTTATGGTCTCAATAAAATATTATTGAAAGGGAAATTAAAGAAAAATTATCCCTATTTAAAAGATGAAGAAATTTCTAATTTTATTCTTAGAATAACTCAACTAAATACAGATCCGATTATAAAAAAAGCAATCCTATTTAAATTATATACTGGAGTCAGGGGGGCAGAGTTATTGTCTGCAGAACCTCATCATTTTGATTTTGACAACAAAATTTGGAAAATACCTGCTTTACATATCAAGCAATATCGTCGAAAAGTGATAGCAGGTTATGATATTCCAGATTTTTTAGTCCCGTTATCATCGCAAGCGGTGAGCATTGTTAGATCTGCACTAGAATGGTCACAAGGCGATCGTTATGTTTTTGCCAGCCCCAAAATTAAAGATAAGCCATTGCATTTTAACACAATAAATTCAGCCATTCGTAAGATGGGATATAAAACAAATGAGCTATCCTCACACGGTTTAAGATCAACATTCAGTACTATTTTAAATGATTCTGGCTTATTTCAAGATAGTTGGATTGAGGCTCAGCTTTCACATGTAGATAAGAATAAAACACGTGCTAGTTATAACCATGCAGATTATATTCAACAAAGAGCTGATATGATGCAGTGGTGGGGTGACTATTTAGAAAATAAATCAAAATCTAGTTTATAGGTAATTTAAATTAAACTATTTTGATTTAATAATAAATTTTAAACCAAATGCATTTAACAACTTATTTATAGAATCTAATGTTGGATTACTATCAGGTTGCTCCATTTTCTGTAAAGTCTGTGGTGCTATTTTAGTAATTTTACTCATTTCATTTAATGTTAAATGTAGTTCTTTTCTAATGTATGATGCAATCTGGTAAATTTGCCACTCAGGATTGTTATTTATATTTTCTAAGACTTGTAAGCGTTTATTCATTTGCTCGATTGCCGTCATAGGCTTATAACGTTTATCCATTAGAAAGCTCCTGAATCTGTTGGCATATATTTAATATACGATGATGACTATTTTGTAGAATCTCATCATCTATATTTATTTTTTTCATTTCATCGAGCAAATTTTCATACAGTGGCAATTGTTGAATCATTGTATGTTTAATTTCAGTTGAATCTATTCCTGTACATTCTTCTATTTGCGTTATGACAGATCCCCATATAGGCATTCCTCCATGGTCATCTTTTTCCCAACGTGTAGTACGTGCAATTCCGTCAGGATGAAGCCACATTGGTGCAAAATCGAAGAGGGGTGTTAATTGAATTGTGCCGTCATTTAAACGTTGAATTGCGGTATTACGGGTATGATTATCTTTATTTCCTAATGCAACATTAGCGATATCTCGTTTCAAATATTCAAAAATTTCAGCTTTTGGTGATGAGCAACATTCCATGATCAATGTACAGATTTGATTATGTGTCATTTTAACGCCGAAGCCAGCTTTACCACTTAAAGAGGCTAGGCTTTCTTGTGCAACTCTTTCGACTTTACCATTGATAATTTGGCGATCAAAACGTGGAATAAATAGCGTTCTCTGGTGAAGTTCCAAGTCCTTGAACACTCTTAGACCTAAATACCGAGCTATTTTCATGTAAATTGCTTCATGTAACAGTATTTTTTCCAGTTTTTGATCATTTCCACGACTAAATTTAACTAGCCAATGCTTTGCTGCTAGTTCATCTGGAAGACTGTGATCTAAATAAAACAGACCATCATATCCTTGTGTTAGTAATAGTTTAGGCCATTCACCTTGAACACCTGAAGAACCAGCAACAAATAAGCCATATGATGCAAGTGACTCAATGAAATCTTCTTTCCTTTCAATTATTTCGCTTAGGCTAAATCCACGAGGTTTCACTGTCGGAAAATGATCTTGAAGCCAGTCATAAGCTTCTTTAATTCGTAGATTACCAATAGGATTACCTGCCCCAGATTTCAGTAGGGGCCAATCAGCTTGTTCTTCTGCATTAATTGAAAAACCCAGCTGATTTAAAAGCTCCTTTCGCCCATAACCTTGAGGTAGCAAGTCCATGAGAAATGCTGGCCATTGGTTTTCTAAGTTGTTTTGTACATTGACTGGAAATTGGAATGATAGAGCATGACCATCTCTTAAATCCATATGTTCAATAGCATATTCAAATAAGTATGACGTTCGTGTAGATGCTCTCCAGCCCTGCTCTTGATTAGCAATTAATTCAACGATAGCGCAATCTTGCCATTCGTTATTTTGAAAAATTTGAAGTGTGCAATATTGATTCATATATGTATTAAAATAAAAAATTAGTGTCTATTTTAAGAAGTATTTTTTTATTATAGTAGATATTTGTTGAATATAATACTGTGATCTTGAATTATTTAGGTTGACTAAAAGCAATCGTATTAAGAGAGCTATAAAATTTTTCATATCTTTTCATGGCTTTGTGTCATAAATATTTAAAAGCTGATTCCCTAAGCCATTCAAATTTAAGTGGCACATTGGGTGTGAGGTCTACCTAATTCCGTAAATTTATTCAGTACGGCTATACGGGCATATATTTCATTTACTTGACTTAAAAAATGCCTGGCTGACAACTTATCGCGTAATAATTTCATACAATGCAACTTAGTTTCGACCAAACTGCGACGGTGATAACCCAACCATTTTTTTTAGGATTCTACCTAAATATTTAACCGTTTAAAGCAACTCATTTCGTTGTATTGAACTGATTTTAGAATCTTTCCAGGGCTGGCATTCTTTCTGAGTGGTATGACTACATGTGCTTGACCTTCTGATATCACTTGCCTGCAGCACTTTATGTCATACGCCACATCGCTATAGATAGAATCCATTCGGTCATCTGGTCATGATTTGATTTAGTAAATCACCGGCTTTGTTGCACAAAGATTTGAAATACAAAGCCCCCTAATTGAGCCAAATTTAAGGCGTAACTTGGGTAAGTGGTCGACCTAATTCCGTAAATCTGTTGAGGACTGCTACACGTGCATGAATTTCATTGACTTGGCTATCAAATTTTCTTGCACTGAGTTTATCCCCCAATAATTTGATGCAATGCATCTTAGTTTCGACCAAACTTCGGCAATGATAGCCGGACCATTTTTTCCATAATGTCCTGCCTAAACGTTTAACTGTTCGAAGTAATTCATTTCGCGCTAGCGAGCTGATCTTTGTATCTTTCCATGGTTTCGCATTTTTTCTAGGTGGAATCACCGTATGCGCTTGCCGATCTGCAATGACCTGACGGCATTGCTTGGTGTCATAAGCTCCATCGGTATAAACAGAGTCAATCTGCTCATCTTGTGGAATCTGATCGAGTAAATCACCAAGCACTTGTGAATCACTCACATTATTTGTAGTGAGTTGAATAGCGCGTATTTGAAGGGTTTCAGCATCTATACCAATATGCAGTTTACGCCATTGGCGACGATATTCAGGTCCATGTTTCTTGCGTTTCCATTAGCCCTCACCTAGAAACTTCATGCCTGTAGAGTCTATGAGTAGATGCAGCCCATCGCTACTTTTTTGGTAGCTGATTGCAATATCAATATGCTTTTGTCTTCTACAAAGCGTACTGTAATCTGGTGCGGTCCAATTTAATCCACAAAGTTTAATCAGACTTTGCACAAAGCCAGTGACCATACCTAAAGATAGACGGAATAAGGATTTAATCATTAAGCAGCATTGGATAGCTGCGTCGGAGTAGGTTTGATTTCGCCCTTGTTTGCCTTTTGATGGAGCATACCATTGCGTAGCAGGATCAAACCAAATGGCAATATTTCCGCGACTCATGAGTGCTCGGTTATATGCGGGCCAATTGGTTGTGCGATAGATTTTGTGTGTAGGCTTCTTCATTTGAAAATTATATCGCTGAAAAAGCCTTTACAGATAGGTTTGTGCAACAAAGCCATTACGCAATCTAAAAAGTCGAGAGTATTCGCTGCTGTTCGGTGTTTATATATCCTTAAAACGCGATATCGTGTGTAGTCATCGATAGATGTGTACTGATATAGCCCAGGACCCAGTTTACAGGGATCCATTTGAATTCTATCGCCTGGTAATGGGCGTTCATAACGAATAAAATCTGCTCTACGACGAAATTTTTATTGGTTTGACTTGATGGGAGGATAGTACTTTATGGATAGACGCTAAGGACAGCGAGACTCCGTGCAGCCTCATCAATTCTGTTTGCAAACGTCGGGCACCAAGATTTCTAGCTGAACGTATTTCTAATATTTAGACTTCTAGCTCAGCACTGATTTTAGTATTTGGCGATTTTAAGGGACGTCTACTCTGGCTACTTAACCCATCAATACCTTGCTCAGAATATCGTTTCCACCACTTGCGTAACGTTGGTCTGGAAATGCCACATCTCCGACAGACTAGGCCAGCATCATTGGTCTCTTCAAATAATTTAACCCATACGAGTCTTTGTTGAATTTCTCTGTTCATAGACACCCATTAGATTGAAATGATGTCTATGAATCACACACCTAAACTAAGGCTGATCGGCAATCAATTCACATTGGTTAATGAGCTTAATCAAAGTGTTTTGCACATATTCTTCAAACTCAATACCTTGTTCTTCCGATATTTTTTCAATTTTTTTAAGAACATCACTATCTAATTCAAATTCTATTTTCTCTGATGTTTCCATTAGTAAATCATAGTTATTTTCGACCATTTTTTTGAACATTTCTTCTAAGTTGTTTCTCGATGATACCTTGAAAGATAGTCGTAAAGAGCTATTAATAATTTCAACATGAGTATATCCAATATATTCAGTCAATTTTCCTACAAATCCTAAATGCTTCATAATAATGCTCAAATATACTGAAAGGAAATAGCTCTCTACTAATAGCTATGTAAATTAAGCTAAACTTTCCTTTACAAACGTTGGATCAACAATAAATAACCTAATTAATGATGTTGCTGCACCAGAAGGTCTTCTCACACCTTGTTCCCAAGATTCTAATGTACGTTTGGAAACACCAAGGAGCTTAGCAAACTGTTCTTGTGTCAGCTGTGCCTTTCTACGTGCTAAAGCTACATCTGTTTCAGTAATTACTGTTCTTTTTGCAGCATTATTTGCCAACATATCATCGATGCCTTGTAAGATTTCAGCTTCAATATCTCTTGTTGCTTCAAAGGCTTCTAGTTCTTTTTCAGTCATTAAACGAGTCATTTAATTTCTCCACCAATACTTGAAGGGTTTTCTTACTAAGTTGTACCGTTTGCTTTTTACTGTACAAGGTTAATAACCAAATCTCTCCATTCGTTAAACGATTAAAGTAGATGACTCTGACACCACCACTTTTGCCTCGACCACCGCTAGTCCATCTGATCTTACGAATGCCACCCGAATTAGGTTCGACATCCCCGGCCTCAGGATTTAATGCCAAGAATGTTTTAAATTCCTCATATTCTTCCTGAGTCCAATAAACAAGACAGTATTTGGTAAATAAAGGGGTTTCACATATTGTATACATTGCTTGTGTTTATACTACCTTGTAGTAGTTTATTTTATACTACTTTGTAGTACTTTTAAATATGAATGTGTAATTCGTAGGGGCTTTGTTGCACAAACCTATCTGTAAAGGGTTTTTCAGCGATATAATTTTCAAATGAAGAAGCCTACACACAAAATCTACCGCACAACCAATTGGCCCGCATATAACCGAGCACTTATGAGTCGCGGAAATATTGCCATTTGGTTTGATCCTGCTAC
>NZ_VPDH01000106.1:0-8163 GCF_013417785.1 Acinetobacter sp. YH12227
CAATACCAGCGCACAGCCCAAAGAATGATTTCGCCCTGAAAATGCCGACCATGGAAAGGATTCATATGCTGCACCTTTAGCTAAAACAGTCTTCAGCTTACCATTCGTGGTTATTTGCAACAGTGCCAGTGGGTCAGGGTGGGACGGCTTAAAAACCCTTGTTGCAATGGCAACCAGGCTGACCGCCACCATGGCCGACGATCCGCTCAATCATGTGCTCGACGGTTATCACCGCTTCCGCCGATACGCTCCACGCATGTTGCGCCTGCTCGATCTGCGAGCTGCGCCCGTTGCACTGCCGCTTCTGGAAGCGGTGACGGCCCTTCGTACCGGTTTGAACGATGCCGCGATGACCAGCTTCTTGCGGCCCAGCTCGAAATGGCATCGCCACCTTCGGGCCCAGAGGGCTGGCGACGCTCGCCTATGGGAGATCGCGGTGCTGTTCCATCTGCGCGATGCGTTCCGCTCCGGAGATGTCTGGCTTACTAGGTCCCGGCGCTATGGCGATCTGAAACACGCACTCGTTCCGGCACAATCCATCGCGGAAGGCGGTCGTCTCGCTGTGCCATTGCGGCCGGAGGAATGGCTGGCAGACCGGCAAGCTCGCCTCGACATGCGGTTGCGCGAGCTTGGCCGTGCCGCTCGCGCAGGCACGATCCCGGGCGGGTCGATTGAAAACGGCGTTCTGCATATCGAGAAACTCGAAGCCGCCGCGCCGACAGGCGCCGAAGATCTGGTGCTCGATCTCTACAAGCAGATCCCGCCCACGCGCATCACCGATCTCCTGCTGGAGGTGGATGCGGCGACCGGCTTCACCGAAGCGTTCACCCATCTGCGCACAGGAGCACCCTGCGCTGACCGGATCGGGCTAATGAACGTTATCTTGGCGGAAGGGATCAACCTCGGCTTGCGCAAAATGGCGGATGCGACAAACACCCACACCTTCTGGGAATTGATCCGCATTGGACGGTGGCATGTCGAGGGCGAAGCCTATGACCGGGCGCTGGCCATGGTGGTCGAGGCACAGGCAGCGTTACCCATGGCCCGGTTCTGGGGCATGGGCACGTCGGCTTCGAGCGACGGACAGTTCTTCGTCGCTACAGAGCAAGGTGAGGCCATGAACCTGGTCAACGCGAAATATGGCAATACCCCGGGCCTGAAAGCCTATAGCCACGTCTCCGACCAATATGCGCCGTTCGCAACCCAGGTGATTCCTGCAACGGCAAGCGAAGCGCCTTACATCCTCGATGGCCTGCTGATGAACGATGCTGGACGCCATATCCGCGAGCAGTTCACCGACACGGGCGGCTTCACCGATCACGTCTTTGCCGCATGTGCCATTCTCGGCTACCGGTTCGCTCCGCGCATCCGCGACCTGCCATCCAAACGGCTCTACGCGTTCAATCCGTCGGCCGCCCCGGCGCACCTGCGAGCGTTGATCGGCGGAAAGGTCAACCAAGCCATGATCGAGCGCAATTGGCCCGACATCCTGCGCATCGCCGCCACCATTGCTGCCGGGACCGTCGCGCCAAGCCAGATTCTGCGGAAACTCGCCTCCTATCCGCGGCAGAACGAGCTCGCGACAGCCCTGCGGGAAGTCGGTCGCGTCGAGCGCACCCTGTTCATGATCGACTGGATTCTGGATGCCGAACTCCAACGGCGTGCCCAGATCGGGCTCAACAAAGGCGAAGCTCATCATGCGCTGAAGCGGGCAATCAGCTTCCACCGCCGCGGTGAAATCCGCGACCGTTCCGCCGAAGGCCAGCATTACCGCATCGCCGGCATGAATCTGCTCGCCGCCATCATCATCTTCTGGAACACCATGAAGCTCGGCGAGGTCGTTGCAAACCAGAAACGCGATGGAAAGCTGCTATCGCCCGATCTCTTGGCCCATGTTTCGCCGCTCGGATGGGAACACATCAATCTCACCGGAGAATATCGCTGGCCAAAGCCTTAGCGTAGGATTCCGCCCCCTCCCGCAAACGACCCCATTTTGTGATTTTGAATTAGATAATAATAAGTGATCGGCTTTGCTAATTGATGTTTTTGCTGTTGTCAGCTTAAAAGCTGAACAAGATTAAATAATGGAAATTTGATATGAATATGCGCATTCGTTTGATTGCAGGCGCAATCACCGCACTCATCGTGGGCTTTGGTTTTATGGCCTATGATAAATATACAGGCCGTGAATGGGTCGTCTCACCTGATCAGATTGAAGCGGCTCAAAGCAGTGGTAAAGCGGGTGTGGAAACACGTCCGGGCACGGTTGCGGTACGTGCAATCCGCAGCGAAGATGCGGATATACTGCCATTTAAATGGCTTGGTTATGGTTTGGTTGCAGGGTTCTTTGTCGTCTATTCAACACGCAAACCAAAAGCTGCACCAAAAGCATAATCTTTAAGTTAATCATTTTAAAAGCCTCGCTTTGCGGGGCTTTTTTATGTTGCATCTGCTAAGTTATTTTGTGGCTTTCTTCATTTCCAGACCGGAAATTAAAGCATCCAATCCATATTCAAAGGCAAAATCGGCACCTTCCGCATCGAATGTATCAAAGGCATGAGATAGAAACTGTGATGGCTGTGCAGGGGCTTCTTTTGAGGCTTGTTTGCGTTCAGAACTATCTTCGAGGGCTGCTTGCTGCTCACTGACAGAGCCCGTCGTATAATGACTGACAATCACTAATGCCCGTACGGCATCGGGCTGTTCAAATCCGCTCTCACATAAAAATCTGATCTGTTTTTCCACGCGCTCATATTGCGCACTGGTTGGGCGTGTGCCCGCATGAATGCGTGCGCCATCACGATAAGAAAGCAGTGCGCTACGAAAGCTGAGTGCATTTTCTTTTAAAAAGACACGCCAGTCTTCTCCTGTCTGAGGCACGGTGCGGGTGTGATTTTTTTCTAACATGGCTTCAGATAAGGCATCAAGCAGGGCGCGCTTATTGCGAAAATGCCAATAAAGAGCAGGTTGCTGCACCTTCAGGCGCTCGGCCAATTTTCGCGTTGTTAAATTGTCAACACCGACTTCGTTGAGAAGTTCAAGTGCAGCCTGAATAACGGTCTCACGATCCAATTTGGTCATTTTATTGCATTACCTCTTGACAATTTATCGTTGATAAAGTTTATTATCGCCAACTTATCAATGATAAATAAAAGTCACATCTATGTCAAAATCACTTATAACCGCACTCATTGTTGTCGCGCTTGATGCGATTGGTTTGGGATTAATCATGCCGGTGGTTCCGGCTTTATTAAATGAATTTGTACCGGCAGAGCAAACAGCATTTCACTATGGTGTTTTTTTATCGCTTTATGCGTTTATGCAGGTCTTTTGCGCGCCCGTTTTAGGGCGGTTATCTGACCGCTATGGACGGCGGATTATTTTGCTGGTTTCATTTTTAGGTGCCACGATTGATTATAGCATAATGGCGGCAGCGCCTGTTTTATGGGTGCTTTATATCGGCCGGATTATCTCAGGTGTTACCGGAGCAACTGGTGCAATCGCGGCATCAATTATCGCTGATACAACTAAACAGGAAGAACGTGCGCGTTGGTTTGGTTTTATGGGGGCGTGTTTTGGTGCAGGTATGATTGCAGGGCCTGCTATTGGCGGTGTTCTTGGTGATATATCTGTGCATGCGCCCTTTGTGGCAGGGGCTCTTCTCAATGCAATTGCCTTTTGTTTGGTGGCTTTCTTGTTGCCCAAAACGCCGTCACAACCGCCTGAAGGACAGCCAGCCAAAATCAATTTGTTTGAAGGCTTTCGCTTCAAT
Organism: Acinetobacter sp. YH12227; assembly: GCF_013417785.1. Classification (NCBI taxonomy): domain Bacteria; kingdom Pseudomonadati; phylum Pseudomonadota; class Gammaproteobacteria; order Moraxellales; family Moraxellaceae; genus Acinetobacter; species Acinetobacter sp. YH12227. The sequence continues at coordinate 3,773 of NZ_VPDH01000106.1, forward strand.
TTTGCAGTTCAGGGACTTGCCAGCTTTTTTGCGTTGTTTTTTCTTATGCAGCTGATTGGGCAGGCGCCCGCCGCTTTGTGGGTGATTTATGGCGAACAGCGCTTGAATTGGGATATTGGCACAGCAGGTGTGTCGCTGGCCGTTTTTGGTGCAGCACATACATTCGTACAAGCTGTTTTAACCGGCACTCTTTCAAAGCGACTGGGTGACCGCGGTGTGTTGCTGCTTGGAATGGGCGCTGATATGTGCGGGTTTTTATTGCTGGCTTTTATCACGCAAAGCTGGATGGTTCTGCCGGCAATTTTTATGCTGGCCACAGGCGGCATTGGTATGCCTGCTTTGCAGGCCATTATTTCAGGTCTTGTTTGCGATGAAAAACAAGGTGCTTTACAGGGAACTTTAACGGGGTTGACGAATATAACCTCGATTATCGGGCCGGTCGGATTTACGACGCTTTATGGCTTAACCGCGGGGCAGTGGGATGGTTGGGTTTGGCTCGTCGCAGCAAGCCTTTATCTTATTGCTATACCATTATTGCGCCAGTCAGCCAGTTTATTGCGATCTTAAAATCTTGGCGGGAGATCAAGCAATCCCGCCAATAAAACCGCTGAGTTCATCAAGACGCACCATTGCCATGCGCATGGTGCCACGGCAATTTTGAGCTTTGCAGCGTGCGCGTCGTTCAACTTCGTCCAAATATAATTGCTCGTGTCCTCGAATTGAGCTGATCATTGCCTTATTGATATAAACAAGGCGGTTACATTTCTTGCAGGTCATTTCTAATCTTTGATGGTCTGCAAGATCACTGGCTTTATAGCGGGTTTTCCAGTTTCCGGGTGGGGATGCCATTTTCATCACCAGAAGTCTTCAGGTGAGGGAATACGGACATAGCTGATTTTACCGCCCACATGGGGTCGTTTGCGGGAGAGGGCGAAATCCTACGCTAAGGCTTTGGCCAACGATATTCTCCGGTAAGATTGATGTGTTCCCAGGGGATAGGAGAAGTCGCTTGATATCTAGTATGACGTCTGTCGCACCTGCTTGATCGCGGCCGCGATAGCTAGATCGCGTTGCTCCTCTTCTCCATCCGCGTTCCAAGCTGCGGAAAGGCACCCATAAGCGTACGCCTGGTCGAGCAGGCGACGCGGATCGACGTCCAGCGCACGAGAGAATGCGTCCGCCATCTGTGCAATGCGTCTAGGATCGAGACAAAGGTCGTCTCTGTCAGCCGGATCGTAGAACATATTGGCGGCGCCAAAGCCCACTTCACCGACCAGACCGACGGGATCTATCACCAGCCAGCCGCGACTGGAGAACATGATGTTTTCATGATGCAGATCGCCATGTAGCCCACGCAGTTCCGAGGCATTGCTCATCATTTGATCGGCTATAATCGCCGCGTGGACGTAGTCAGTTTGACAACCTGCGTTTTGATCATCGCGCGCCCGCTGAAACAAAGCTGCAAAGCGATCCCGGATCGGGAGAAGGGCAGAAGGCAGGGGTTCCTCAGATGCGGCATACAGCTTCGCCATTAGTTCCGCTGCAATTTCGGTCGCCTGGTAGTCGCCGTGCTCGGCAACGATGTGAGAGAGCATTCGCTCCCCGGCATATTCGAGCAACATCAGATTGTTCTCACGACCGAGCAACCGGACTGCTCCCCTCCCATTGCGCCATACCAGATAGTCGGCCCCGCGCAGTTCATCAGCAATGTCTTCTATAGGTTTCAATCCCTTGACGATTGCAGGAGTCCCGTCTGGCAATGAAACTTTCCAAACGAGGCTGGAAAAGGTGTCCGCAATGAGAACAGGTTGCGAAACGTGCCAATGAGCAGGAAAAACAGGCGGCATGAACATCAACCCCAAGTCAGAGGGTCCAATCGCAGATAGAAGGCAAGGCGTTCGCGGTCGGGGGCTTCGATCCCCAATACATTGAATAGGACAGCGAAGGCGCGCTCTGCTTCATCTGGCGCTGCCCAGTTCTCTTCGGCGTTAGCAATCATGAGTGCCAAATCGGCATAGCGATCTGCTGTTCCGAGCCGCCCAAGGTCGATCAGACCCGTGCATTGAAGAGTTTTAGGGTCCACCATGAAGTTCGGCATGCAGGGATCACCATGGCAAACAACCATATCGGTGCGCTCTTGGTCGAGCCGCACCGGTAGCTCTCGTTCGACACGAGCCAAAAGATCGAGCTGCGGCGTACTCTTGTCCTCGTCCGGTAAGAAGTCGGGATTGACGGCATTGCGGGACACCACATCAACGGCGCGTCCGAACATTCGCGACAGCCTGCGCTCAAACGGACATTGATCAACCGATAGGCTGTGAACAGCGCCAAGTTGCTGCCCCATTGACGGCCACGCTTTGAGCAAATCCGCTCCAGACAGATCAGCCGCCGGTACTCCCGGAATTGCCGTTATCACCAAGCATGCACCCTCCTGTTCCTCCTGCCAGTTGATCACCTCGGGGCAAGCCACACCTCGACCTTTGAGCCAAATGAGGCGGTCACGCTCTCCAGCGAGCTCACCGCGGCGGGAAGCAGGTGCGATTTTCGCGAAGGCATGCCCGTCACCACGTCGAAAAACAAAATCACCAGATTCTCCGCCTCTGACAGGCAACCAGTCAGAATGCGATTCACCAAAAAAAATATTAGTTCGATTCAATGGAGGTTCCTTCAGTTTTCTGATGAAGCGCGGAGGTGGCTCATTTGTCTTTTCTCAACAACAACAAAATAATTTTATGGGGTAAAGGGGTATCCCCTTTCGGACTTCCAAACTTAATGAAATTAGTTTGGTAAAGTGCGCCATTCTGGAAAACCATTATAGCTTAGGAAGGCATTGAATCTCAATGGCAGGTATCCTATGCTTGAATGGTTTTTTAGGTATGGGAATTACAATGACAAATGAATCTTTAGAACAGAGAATTGCTAAGCAGGAAGAACGCTTAAAGCAACAGGAAGAACGCTTAAAGCAGCTTAAAGCTCAAAAGCAGGCTAAAGACGCTCGTGAAAAGGCAAAACAGAAAGAACAAGATCGAAAAAACGATACCAGACGTAAAATTTTACTGGGTTCTTACTTGCTCAAGAAAATGGAAGATGAAGCAGAGAAACAAAAAATACTCGCTGGCATCAACGAGTATTTAACAGAAGATCGGGATAGAAAATTATTTAATCTGCCATAATTAATTTTGTATTGTTTTTAGCATATTGATAGCAAAGGTTACTTTGCTTTCAATATCTTTAAGCACTGTTTTATGATCATTGAAATCATCAAAATGTTTAATCTCAACATCAATAATAGAGCTTAAATATCCAGTCAATATCTTTGCTTTTACTTCATTACTCTGATTGAAAATAACATCATTGAATTTGGCAACTTCTTCATCAAAATTAAAATTATCTAACTCAATCATGGTTTAAATCCTAGTTTTTTTAAATATGGAAGAAGCTGTGGTTGTTGGTCAGGATCTCGAAGCATTGTTTTAAGCCTTAATGCTAAATCTTTGTAGCTTTCACCCTCTCTAGCTAAATAACTTAATTCAGAAAGTTCTGATAATTGATTACCAAAACTATCAACCTGAGCATCAGACAGTTTAAGGAAGTTATTTTTCTGTTCTTCAAACATATCAATTGTGTCAGGGCATCTTAATTGCTCTTTTTCTGCATTTTTCTTCTTAAATTTTAGCTCAAGACTATGAAATTTATTGCCCTTTTTAATTAGCTCATATTTAACCGTATAAGGGGATTTTTCATTAATTTCAGTACATGCAGCATCAATCACACGCCTTTTTAAATCAGCAGCATTTGAATATAGACTTTCTAAAGAAAGTATTTTACGCAATTCTTTAAGGGGAATGTTGCAATAACCTGTCGACTTAAATTGCATCATTAATTGATATATTCGGAAGCTATAAGCACCACTAAAACCTTTGCAGTCTGAAAGAAAATACTGTGTGAAATGACTTTTCAGATCACTCAAATAAGGCATCATATCTTCATGGAAAACAATTCGTGCCACGACATTATCATCGCTATTTACAACGATTGGCAGGCTATCTAAAAGATTATGCAGTCTAAGTGCATTAATAAATTCTTCGTCATTCTTGGCATCAGGATATTGCTTTTTTAAGCGTTCAAAAGTTTCGCTTTTAAAGTGCAATACATTGTGAAGCCAATGCGTTTCCAAGTCACCAATAGGTGTTTCTATTATTACTGTTCTTTTGATTAAATCACTACAAGCAGAACGAATCTCACGAGCCACATTCTTAGGTTCTAAAGTACTCTCGTACAATAACTATTGTAATGCTACTAATTAAGTTGCTTAAATCTAAATAATTAAACATAGCTGCAAACATGAATCTCAATTTTTTATTCGGCTTTATCATAATTATTGTTGGCGG
>NZ_VPDH01000107.1:0-7941 GCF_013417785.1 Acinetobacter sp. YH12227
AAAAGATTTAGAATACTAAGTGAACGCTATCGAAATAGACGGAAAAGATTCGGTTTACGCATTAACTTAATCGCTGCACTGGTAAACCGGATGAACTTGCAATAACGACTTTCGCAAGAGATCTATTATATATTTTAGAAACAGGGGATAATGCGGTCGGTTTTTTAGAGATTAATTATAATCCTATAGAAGAGATCAATCCTTTACTTTATTCAGATACTACTGCCGGTTTATGGGCTTGGTTAATACCAATTGCAACTGCAGGTGGCATTTTAGGGTGGGCAAATAACGACTCTGATAGTTCATCGAGTCCTAATAATTCAAGTCAATTGCTTGATGCAGCGGAAAAGGCGGTTAAAGCAGCAGAAGATGCGAACAAAGCCGCAAAGGATGCTTTGACCGATGCACAAGCTGATGGATTAATTACCCCTGAGGAAAAGGCAAAACTTGAGCAAGCACTTGCTGATGCTAAAGCTGCAGAAGATACTGCTCAAAAAGCTGTTGATGCTTTAAAAGATGGTACAGACAAAGACGGCCTACAAGACCGTTTAGATAACTTAACAGATATCGAGATTCCAGCGGTCACTGATACCGATGGCAATGGCATTGATGATGCGGTGGATGCACAAATTGCCAATGCTGAAGCGGCAGTAAAAGCCGCAGAAGATGCCTACCAAGCCGCAGAAGATGCATTAGAAGAAGCCAATGCAAACGGCTTAATCACCCCAACCGAAAAAGCTGCACTTGAAGAAGCACTCCAAGCGGCACAAGATGCCAAAGACGCAGCGCAAGATGCGGTAGATGCCTTACCATCGGCACCTGCAGCAGTGCAAGATGCCAAAGATGGCTTCCAAGATCGTTTGGATGCGTTGACGGATATCACCATTCCAGCGGTCAACGATGCCAATGAAAACGGAGTCGATGACAGCACAGAAAATCCAGTTGATTTAGCCACAGATCTGGTTGAAGCAGCAGAAGATGCACTCACTGATGCGAATGCAGATGGCTTAATCATACCTGAAGAAAAAGCTGCTTTAGAAGATGCCTTAAAAGATGCGCAAGATGCTAAAGATGCAGCACAAAATGCAGTGGATGCCTTGCCAGACAGCGCGGACAAAGATGCACTGCAAGATCGAATTGATGCCTTAACGGACATCACCGTTCCAGCGGTCACCGATACCGATGGCAATGGCATTGATGATGCAGTGGATGCACAAATTGCCGATGCCGAAGCGGCAGTAAAAGCCGCAGAAGATGCCTACCAAGCCGCAGAAGATGCATTAGAAGAAGCCAATGCAAACGGCTTAATCACCCCAACCGAAAAAGCTGCACTTGAAGAAGCACTCAAAGCGGCACAAGACGCCAAAGACGCAGCGCAAGATGCGGTAGATGCCTTACCATCGGCACCTGCAGCCGTGCAAGATGCCAAAGATGGCTTCCAAGACCGCATTGATGCGTTAACGGATATCACTATTCCAGCAGTGAACGATGCCAATGAAAACGGAGTCGATGACAGCACAGAAAATCCAGTTGATTTAGCCACAGATCTGGTTGAAGCAGCAGAAGATGCGTATCAAGCAGCAGAAGATGCACTCACTGATGCGAATGCAGATGGCTTAATCACACCTGAAGAAAAAGCTGCTTTAGAAGATGCCTTAAAAGATGCGCAAGATGCTAAAGATGCAGCCCAAAATGCAGTGGATGCCTTGCCAGACAGCGCGGACAAAGATGCATTGCAAGACCGAATTGATGCCTTAACGGACATCACCGTTCCAGCAGTGAATGATGCAGATACGGATGGCAACGGTATCGCGGATGTTATTGATGACTTGATTGCTGATGCAGAAGCGGCAGTGAAAGCCGCGGAAGACGCTTATCAAGCGGCAGATGATGCCCTGAAAGCAGCATTGGACAATGATGGTGTTTATAGCCAAGCAGAAGTAGATGCGTTAACCGAAAACCTAGCCGATGCACAGGCAGCGAAAGATGCAGCCCAAGATGCAGTGGATGCTTTACCATCGGCACCGGCAGCAGTGCAAGATGCCAAAGATGGCTTGCAAGATCGTTTGGATGCCTTGACGGATATCACCATTCCAGCAGTGAATGATGCAGATACGGATGGCAACGGTATCGCGGATGTTATTGATGACTTGATTGCGGATGCAGAAGCGGCAGTGAAAGCCGCGGAAGATGCACGAATAGCGCAACAAGAGATTCTGGAAAACCTAACGGATGCCAACAGTAATGGTGTGATTACGCCAGAAGAGTATGCAGCTGCTGAAGCTGAACTTGCAGCATTACAAGCAATTGTTGATGCCGCAAAAGACGCAGCACAAGAAGCAGTGGATGCCTTACCATCGGCACCTGCAGCAGTGCAAGACGCCAAAGGCGATTTCCAAGATCGTATTGATGCGATAGCAGCATTAGAAATTCCAGCAGTCACAGATATCGATGACAATGGTATTGATGATGCAGTTGATACGTTGATTGCGGATGCAGAAGCGGCAGTGAAAGCGGCAGAAGATGCACGAATAGCGCAACAAGAGATTCTGGAAAACCTAACGGATGCCAACAGTAATGGTGTGATTACGCCAGAAGAGTATGCAGCTGCTGAAGCTGAACTTGCAGCATTACAAGCAATTGTTGATGCCGCAAAAGACGCAGCACAAGAAGCAGTGGATGCCTTACCATCGGCACCTGCAGCAGTGCAAGACGCCAAAGGCGATTTCCAAGATCGTATTGATGCGATAGCAGCATTAGAAATTCCTGCTGTAACATTACTGGACGCAATAGATGATGAAATTGAGCTTGATTTAGGCTCGATAGAAACCAGTCCATGGGATGAAGTTAAAGAAGTCAGTGAACTTGCTGTAATTGATTTAGGTTTAATCAATAATGATGCTGCTGGCCTTGAGTTTAGTGTACCGAACAAAGTTTCAGATCAAGGAAAAGGTCATACTGGCAATGTAACGATAACAGTAAGCCAAAGTGATTTGGTTGCCGTTGCTTCGGGCTTTAGTGTTCATGTTGTACAAAAGCAAGCTGATGGTTCATGGAAAACTATTACAGTCGCAACAGTGGAAGATGGGCTTATAGCAGATGCTTTAGGTTTAGATATCTTAGGAGTGGTTGATGATGGTAACACTGTAGCTTTAGAGCTTAAAAATTTACCTGAAGGTGAATATAAAGCAATTGTAGCAAATGATGAAAGTGCTATTCGTTCACTGGTGGATGATTTATCACTAGAGGAATTAGGTGAAAATGGCATTTTGCTTGGTAAAGATAATCAAGATGCTGTGTTGAATGCAGTAGAAATTGCTTTAAATGGCAACTTCATTGGACTTGGTACTGCAGTAAAAGGAGTTTTAGCGCCATTGTTATTGACTGCTGATACCTTGGGCGTAGGTCAAATTGTTGGTGCTGTGACAGCGATTCCATTGGTTAAGACATTATTAGGTGGTGTGATTGATCCAATTCTTGATGCAATAGCGGATGCTTTAGTTGATAACTTAATATCTATTTTGAAAAAGACAGATATAACGGCCATAGGTGAAGAAATCCATTTTAGTAATTTGGAACTCACAAATAATGTTTTAGAAAATGATATTTCTGAAAATACATCAACAGTGATTCAAATAAATGGAGTGGATGTTATAGCGGGTGTTCCGACTATAGTTCAAGGACAATATGGAAGTTTAAGTATTGAAAGTAATGGTACATTTACTTATATCAGTAATGGATTAAAAGAATCTTCTGGAAAATCAGAGACCTTTACTTATACTATTTCAGATGGTATTCGAACAGATGATGCTAATTTAATTATTAATATTAAAGATATCGTTGCGCCTGATGCTCCAATTATTAATCCTGTGAATGGTGAAGATACAATTACAGGTATTGATACATACTTTATGGGAACTGGTGCAGATACTGTTGTCTTTAGTATGCTAGTCGGTGCAGAGACAGATGATACGGGTGGAAATGGTCACGATACTTGGACTGATTTCAGTTTAACAGAGGGTGATAGAATTGATGTAAATGCTCTATTGCAAGATGGATTAAGTAAGTTAGCTACTGACAGTAATTATGTTGGTAATTATATTAAAGTTAATACATCTGGTAATGATACTGTGATTCGTATTGATCGTGATGGTAGTGCTACTGATTCGACATATACTGAAACTGAGTTGCTTACATTGAAAAATGTAAATACTACACTTCAAGAATTGTTAGATAATAACCAGCTTTTATTCTAATTAAATAGAATTTAAGCAATCAGAAAAGAGCCTCCTCGGAGGCTCTTTTTTATTTTCTTCATAAACACCGCTAGATTCAAATAAAATGTGAAACTCATCAAATTAAAATGAATAAAATGTGTATACATCTCAAATGCATGCGATTTTAGTGATTAAAATTATAAAAATAATAAATAAAATCAAGATTATAAAATTGTGGAAGGCACTAAATTACGCTATTTTTTAAGGGTGAATTTTTTGAGATTTTTGCTGTGAATTTAAAGGCAATTTTATGGGTGGGGAGTATTGGATTTGCATTACATGGTTGTACAACCATGCAGAGTTTAAACCCAAATTCATTTAATCATTATGCATCACCACAAGAAGTGATCAATCAAAAAGGGCTAAATAGCGCAAATGGAAAGGCTAAAGAATACGTCTATGATTGGGGGCCACAAAAGAAAAATATGGAAGCAGAATCACTCATACCCAAGCAAAATATGAGCAGTTACTGCCAAGCCAAAAATGGCAAATTTATTCAACTGAATAAAAGCAATTTGAACCAAGTCAAAAATGCATGGAGTCGTAAATTATTAGCGACCTATAGCAGTATAAAACAGGGCACAGGTGTATTTCAGTGTAGTCAGGCAGATGGACAGCGCTGGATGGTTGCTATTGAACCCGTTTCAGAGCGTAAATCAAATGACCGTTCTGAAACCCGCTTAGTCAGTTTGTATACAGCAATCATTGGACCCGATGAACGTCGCAAAAATTATAATAAACAAGAAGAAAACGTAGCTAAAAAAGTAACATCAAGCAAAGCAAAGGCAACGACAACAAAAAGCAATGCGAAAGATGAAGCAAAAAAAGAAGTAGAGACTAAAAAAGAAGCTAAAGCCAAAGAGCCTGAAAATAAACCAGCGGCGAAGCCGGTAGCTGAAACATCTCAGCAGATACAAATGCGTTTATATGTGAATGCTCGACGCGACTTAAATGCGGGTAAAAACCAAGTCACCGCTTGTAATAATGCACAGCGCGCTTATAGCTATGGCAAATTAAATGGTGCAAATGCCAATAGAGCCTATGCTGAATCAGGCATGCTCGTTGCAAAATGCTTAACATCAGTGCCTGCTTATAGCAAAAGTTATCCAAACGCCAATGCAAGAGCAAAAGGCATCCTACAAAACTTAGCGACCAACTATAACCATGCAGGGGCAAAAAATATGTTGAATCGTATGAAATAAACCTCAACAGGATAAAAGCCATTTGGGGAAATAAGCTTTTATCCTGATCCAATCATGTACTCAGATAAAGTTTTAAAAATAATAAGGAAAAACCATGAGTTCAGTAAATGAAACTTATTTTAATGCACCATTATTTGACCGAGAATTGACAGAGATTGCAGTCAATATCGAGCAAACACCCTTCTTTTTGAATGATCGAGGGCATCCAACATATTTAGCGTCACTTGGGGCGGGGATTCATTTAATTACAGAGTCAGCCACCAATGCGAAAATGACGATGGGAAATCCCTACGATGTACCTTCCGAAATTTCGACTAAAATTACCAATTGGGGGGAGCAAACGGAGCTTGAATTTGAAGGGCAACACTTCGAGTTTATGCCATTGGTGGCAAGCAAAGAAAACGCGGCAGCTTTTGGTATCACCTTAGTTCAGGCAGGTGAAGCGATTCAGATTCATTCAAATCAAAAACGACTGTCAGAGATTCATTATGAATATGGCATGATGGCAGGTCATTGTTTTGCCTATCTGGATGGTGGGAAGCCTGATTGTAGTGGAAAAACCCTATTTCCTTTTGTAGCTACAGATTTAGAACACCATGACTTTCCTCATATTTTTAGCGCGACAGATCAGGATCATTTGCAACTAGTCATCTCAGTAGGACGCTATTTCCCAAATCTAGGCAAGATTTACTTGGCAGATTTATGGGTTAATCCGGGAGATGTTCTCTACATTCCTGCGAAGCCAAAGTATTCGAATCCTGAGTTTATTGACCTCCATAATAATCGTAACGCAGCACTTGCATGTTGGCGAGGGGATGGCAATAAATCGACATTGACCACCCATAGTTTGCTCGATACCCACGGACATTTTTACTGGTATTGGAATAGAAGGCCAACGATTCATCCTCTCATCTATGCACCGACTAGCAAAAATGAATAGTTGAGTTACATAGACCAAACAGCAAATACAGCACTTCATGATACAAAGGTGACTCAAGTTTTGGGAGTTTGGTCTATGGCTTACGGTTTATCTAAAAAATTACATCTACGTTTTTCACGACCAGCAGGTTTGACTTTATTGACGCTCACGATGCTTGGGACGACGCAAGTGAGTTTAGCGAGTCCGGCGGTCGATCAGCTCAGTCAATGTTTAGTAAAATCGACCACTGCCGCAGATAAAACGGCGGTTCTACAATGGACCTTTTCTGCTTTGGCAGCACATCCAGATTTAAAACAATACAGTAATGTCAGTGATGCGCAAAAAACGCAACTCGATAAAAATCTAGCTCAAGTGATGCAACGAATCTTGGTTGAGCAATGTTCTACGCAAACGCAGGCCGTAATTAAAGCCGATGGTCTACAGGCTGTAGGCGAAAGTTTTCAAGAGCTTGGTAGTATTACTGGGGATGAAATATTAAAGACGCCTGAAATTAAACAACAATTACAAGGCGTACTGCGTTATGTCGATTTGAATAAATTGGTGACCAAATTTTTAACCCCAGAAATTTGGAATAAGTTAGGTGTGGTTCGTTAATTTTATTTTGAGTAAATAAAAAATGCTCCTTTTATACAAGGAGCATTTTATATGGATTCACCCTAAATGGATGATGATCCAATGCGTTTTAGTTTCGTGACTCAAGCATTAAATGGTAATCGTCGCGCCTAATGCTTTAACAAATTGCGCCATCCACGCAGGGTGAGCAGGCCAAGCAGGAGCAGTAACTAAATGACCGTCGGTCACTGCATCCGTGACTGCAATATCTGCATACTGACCGCCAGCCAGTTTAACTTCGGCGGCACATGCAGGATAAGCGGAACATGTACGGCCTTTCAGTACATTGGCTGCTGCCAAAATTTGCGCACCATGACAAACCGCTGCAATCGGTTTTTTCGCTGCGTCAAATTCGCGTACGATTTCAATCACACGTGCATTCATACGTAAATATTCAGGTGCACGACCACCCGGAATCACTAAGCCGACATAGTTATCTGAGTTAACTGCATCAAAGTCATAGTTAATGGCAAAGTTATGACCGCGTTTTTCGCTATAGGTTTGTTCACCTTCAAAATCATGAATCGCTGTGGCAATGTTGTCACCGGCTTTTTTGTCAGGGCAAACGGCATGAACGGTATAACCAAGACCAACTAAAAACTGAAAAGGTACCATGGTTTCGTAGTCTTCAGCATAGTCACCTACAAGCATAAGAATTTGTTTTGACATAATGTAACCCTCTGTTGAAATATGATTTATATCAATTTTTCATTTACCTTAGCATATTGAAATGACAGTTTTAAGCAGGCTGTAAATTCTTTAGTTGTATATTTTTATTTAGATTTCTTTGTACACGACAAAAAAAGATAACTCATTGAAATAATGGCATAATACTTGTTTTCTGACGACGAATATGATGACACATTTCAATGAGTTACATCTCATCTTAAACAAATATCTAAAGTGGAAC
>NZ_VPDH01000108.1:0-7667 GCF_013417785.1 Acinetobacter sp. YH12227
GGTGGATGCGGTAAAGGTCGCCTTGTGAAGCAGAAAGCAAGTGAAATCCGTGAGGAAGTCGCCTAAGAGCTTTTGCTTTTAGAATCCTCCACTTGAGCTAGTCGAAAGTGGTGGGAGTATGTCAATGTTGTAGTTTTTTGATATCTGCCAAAACTTGCGCCGCATGTGTCTGTGTATTCACACTGGTGTAGTGATAAACAATAATACCTTTCGGATCAATGAGAAAGGTTTCACGTTTGGCAACTTTTAAAATCCCTAAGTTTCGTACAATGCCTAACTGTGTCGCTAGCTTATGTTGTTGATCGGCAAGAATTGGAAAGGGAAGTCCCAGTGCTTTAGAGAACTTTTGATGTGAAGCAACATCATCTAAGCTTGCGCCCAAAACAACAGCATTACTTTTTAAAAATTGTGCATATAGGGTTTTAAATTGATTGGCCTCTTCTGTACAACCTGGGGAGTTATCTTTGGGGTAAAAGTACAGAACAAGCCATTTCCCTTGATATTGCTTCAGTTCGTGCCATTTTCCGTTTTGATCTTGCAATTTAAAGTTGGGTGCGGGGGTGCCTACCCATTGTTTTTGTTTGTTTTGACTGGTGCTGAGTATTGATGTTTCGGCAACTGTGATTTGGGTGGTTGCTATTAAAGCACATGTCATTAAACAGATTTTTAGCAATGAAGAAACTTTCATAGAGTATCAGTTTATATTGTTCTTTATCTGATCTTAGCAAATTTTAAAGCGATGTAGGCAGTCAGATTTTATATCTATCGAAATTGATCCCAAATGTATTTTGCAAATCGGTTGATGTGCTGAAATGCCACTATCAAACTTACTTTGAACTTTTATACTATTTGGAATCGGTTAATTTTAGAGTTTGCATTGAATCAACATATTTTACTTATTACCGGATGGGGCGGCGGCAGTAAATTACTTACTCCTTTACAGCAGGCATTAATTGGACAGGGCTTCAGTGTTGAACTCTGGAACATTTTTGATGCTTTAAACAAAGACGTGCTTGCACAGAAAGTTGAACAGGCAAAACAATTTGATGTGATTATCGGTTGGTCTTTAGGCGGTCAGTTGGCGACTATTTTGGTAGATGCAATACAAAAACAATATCAGCAGAAAAAAGTCCTGATCACGCTAGGTTCAAATCCTTGTTTTGTTGCTAATCAAGACTGGTCAGCAGCAATGGATCAAATGAGTTTTCAGCACTTTAAACAATCCTTTCAACAAGATGCTATTGCTACTTTAAAGAAGTTCGGTTTCATGGTGTGTCAAGGGACTGATAGTACCAAGCAAGATTTTGTAACTCTGCAAAGTTTAATTCAGGCGCAAAATTTAGATGTGCTTCATGCGGGGTTGAGTTGCTTGGAAAAATTAAATAATGTAAGTATCTTAAAAAATTATAGTGGTTATCAGTATCATGTTTTTGCCAAGCAAGATTATTTAGTTAGTTACAAAGTTGAACGTTTATTGCGAAATTTAGCAGTAGAATTTTTACAAACTGAATTAGTTTCTGGCTCACATGGCTTTCCTTTATTTGATGCTGAAAGCATAAGTTGCAAAATCTACCAATATTTAAAGAAAATTGAACAAATCTCCGTATAGCTGGCCTATATCGCAATTTATTTTTGATTCCAGCAGGTTTAACATCATTCCGCATTGATGCAATACCGCGCTTATATGGAGTTAAGGATGACCGAACTAACCGATCTACAATTTGATCAGCAGCACCTTTGGCATCCTTATACTTGCATAACAGCGCCATTACCGACCTTTAAAGTCAAACGTGCATTTGGGGCAGTTATTGAGCTGGAAGATGGCACACAGTTGATTGATGGTATGTCATCATGGTGGTGTGCAATTCATGGTTATAACCATCCTGAACTGAATCAGGCAGTGGTTGATCAGCTGCAGAATATGTCACATATCATGTTTGGCGGCTTAACGCATGACCCTGCAATTGAGTTAGGACGCTTGCTGCTTAAAATCACGCCGCCATCTTTAGATAAAATTTTTTATGCTGATTCAGGCTCGGTGGCTGTCGAAGTCGCTTTGAAAATGGCCGTACAATACTGGTCTTCTCAAAACGGGTCTTCTCGAAACGGGGCTACTCAATATGAGCTTGCTCACACCGGTGCAGCATCTGTAAAAAATAAAAAAAACAATTTTATTACCCCACGCTCGGGCTATCACGGAGATACATGGAATGCCATGTCGGTTTGTGACCCTGTGACTGGTATGCATCAAATATTTGGTTCAAGTTTACCCAATCGAATTTTTGTTGAAGCACCGCAAACCGCCTTTGATGAAGTGTGGAATCCTGACGACATTTTAGAACTTGAGCAAACTTTGGCTGCGCAGCATGAAAGCATTGCAGCGTTGATTTTGGAGCCGATTGTGCAAGGTGCAGGGGGGATGCGTTTTTATCATCCTGAATATTTGCGCCAAGCCAAATTACTTTGTGAGAAATATCAGGTCTTACTGATTTTTGATGAAATTGCCACAGGCTTTGGCCGTACCGGAAAGTTATTTGCATGGGAATGGGCAGGGGTTGAACCAGACATTATGTGTATTGGCAAAGGCTTGACTGGCGGATATATGACTTTGTCAGCAACTCTGACCACCAAGCAAATTGCTGAAACCATTAGTCAGGGTGAGGCAGGTGTATTTATGCATGGGCCAACCTTTATGGCGAATCCGCTGGCGTGTGCAGTTGCGCTGAAAAGTACCCAACTTTTAATGCAACAGGACTGGGCGAGTAATATTCAACGTATAGAACAACAGCTAAAGTTGGGCTTGAGTTCGTTAGCTAAACTCAATTATGTGCAAGATGTGCGTGTGCTTGGTGCCATTGGTGTTGTGGAATTAAGCTTTAATGTTGATATGAAAACCTTGCAACAGGAATTTGTTCGACGCGGAATTTGGGTGCGTCCTTTTGGTAAACTGGTGTATGTGATGCCGCCGTACATTATTTCTGAGCAGCAGTTGGCTGTGTTGTTGCAGCAATTGCAAGAAGTGGTGCAAGGACTGGGGGAGAGAGCAGCATGAGTATGCTTGATCTCTATGCAGAACAGTTGGATGAGTTAAAAGCTCAAGGTAACTTACGTCAGTTTCGCTCCAATATTCAGACTGATCGCTGGATTGAAATAGATCAGCAGCGCATGCTGAATTTATCGTCCAATGACTATTTGGGACTGGCTGCAAATACACAGCTACGTGAGCAATTTTTTGATGAAACACCGAATAGTCAACGCTGGATGAGTTCATCTTCTTCGCGGTTGTTAACTGGTAATTTCCCTGCATATGAACTGCTCGAACAAAGTTTAACTCAAGCTTTTCAAGGCCGTGCCGCGCTGTTATTTAACAGTGGTTACCACATGAATATCGGAATTTTACCGGCACTGGCGGACAGCAAAACCTTAATTTTGGCCGATAAGCTGATTCATGCCAGCATGATTGATGGTATTCGTTTATCCACGGCGAAATACGTGCGTTATCGCCATAATGATTTAGCACATCTGACACAGTTGTTAGGTCGCTACCATGACGATATTGAAATTGAACGAATTATTGTGGTGACTGAATCCATTTTTAGTATGGATGGTGATGAAACTGATCTTGCCGCTTTGGTCGCGATTAAACAGCAATTTGCTAAAGTCATGCTGTATGTTGATGAGGCACATGCAATTGGTGTGCGTGGTGAGCAGGGACTCGGATGTGCAGAACAATATAGCGTGATTGATCAGATTGATTTATTGGTCGGCACTTTTGGTAAAGCGCTAGCATCCATTGGCGGTTACCTAATTTGTCATCCGATTATTCGAGATTATTTAATCAATAAAATGCGTCCTTTAATTTTTAGCACCGCGCAGCCACCGATCTGTATGGCGTGGACGAATTTTATTTTTCAGCGCGTACTGAGCCTTAATCATTTACGCAGCCATCTTGCACAAATGAGTAAAAGTTTGCAGCAGGCAATACAAGCCAAAGGTTTTACCTGCCCATCGAGTTCGCATATTGTGCCAGTGATTATTGGCGACTCCTTGAAAACGGTTAAAAAGTCGAAAGCTTTACAACAGGCCGGTTTTTACATCATGCCAGTGCGTCCGCCAACGGTGCCGCAACATAGCTCGCGCCTGCGTATTTCCTTAAATGCTCAGCTTCAGTCCGCTGAGTTAGAGCAACTGATTGCGTTGCTTTGAGATTGACACGCATGGATATTGATAAAGCACACGTGGCGCTACGCTTTGCGCAAGCAGGGCTGAGCTATAGTGAACATGCCGTAGTGCAAAAGCAAATTGCATTACATTTGGCTGGCTTAATGGCTAAACATCTGCCGTCACACGAATTCTCTGAAGTTTTGGAAATTGGCTGTGGTTCAGGAAATTTAACCGATCAATTATTAGAGCAGTTTCGTATAAAAAAATTGTTGTTGAATGATTTGTATGCTGAAGTTCAGCAGCATTTTTCAGCACTTTCAAATAGCTCAACTCAAATTGATTGGCTGATTGGTGATATTGAACAGGTGGCGTTGCCAAAGGCTTTAAACCTAGTTGCATCGTGTTCGGCATTGCAATGGTTAACGGATTTCAATGCATTAACGGCTAAAGTGCATAATTCACTTAGTGAGGATGGCTATTTTTGTTTTTCCAGTTTTGGCCCACAAAATTTGATTGAAATAAAAACCTTGACTGGGCAAGGCCTGAATTACTTTAGCGCAGCACAGATAGTGGATATCTTAGTCGGCAATCAATTTGAAATTTTGCATCTATCTGAACAGCGGTATCACTTGGATTTCACTCATCCCAAACAGGTGTTACAGCATTTAAAAGCCACTGGTGTCACGGCAACAGCGAGTGGTTATCGCTGGACAAAACACAGTCTGCAAAAATTTTATCAAGATTATCAACAGTTTTCTAGAAAAGATGAAGCAGGTCATCTGCAATATGCACTGACCTATCATCCTATCTATTGCATAGCGCGGAGAAAGCCATGACAGGGTCTGTATATTTTATCAGTGGGATTGATACAGGAATAGGCAAAACCTATACCACAGGCTATTTGGCGAAAATATGGAATGAACAAGGCACACGAACGATTACGCAAAAGCTGATTCAAACCGGCAATGTTGATGTTTCTGAAGATATTGAACAACATCGTAAGATTATGGGTACAGGTTTTTTGCTTGAAGATGAAACCAAGCTGACCATGCCTGAAATTTTTACTTATCCAGCATCGCCACATTTAGCCACCAAACTAGATGGACGTGAAATCGATTTTGCAAAAATTGAGTTTGCCACCAAACGACTGAAAGAAAAATATCAAGCAGTTTTATTGGAAGGTGCTGGCGGTTTGATGGTGCCATTGACCACGGATCTTTTAACAATCGATTATGTTGTAGAGAACCAATATCCCCTTATTTTGGTGACATCAGGTCGTTTGGGCAGCATTAACCATACGATTTTAAGTTTGGAAGCATTAAAAAGTCGTGGCTTAGTGCTTTATGCACTCGCTTATAATTTAAATGATGAATCTGAAGATGAACTGATCTCAAAAGATACCGCTGAATATTTAAAAGTATATTTAGCGAAACACTTTCCACAAGCATTATGGATTGATGTTCCTGTATTGGCATAATGGGCTAACTCTTTATATTGACAATGATTGGGCGTATTTATGACGGATCATGCGTTTATAGAACTTGCGATTCAACTTGCGAAAGAAAATATTGAGCAAGGTGGTCGGCCATTTGGGGCTGTGATCGTTAAGCATGGCATTGTGGTGAGTACAGGGGTGAATCAAATATTAATCTCAGGCGATCCGACATCTCATGCCGAGTTAAATGCATTAAGACAAGCCGCACAAAATTTAAATACGATGTCTTTGAAGGACTGTGTCGTTTATGCGAGCGGACAACCGTGTCCAATGTGTTTGGCGGCTCTGCGAATGGTTGGAGTTGAAAAAATTGTATATGCCTATTCAAATGCTGATGCAGAAGTCTATGGTTTATCTACAGCTGAGATTGCTGAAAAATTAAGACTTGAACCACATAAACAGGACGGGTTGAGTTTTAGTCAGTTAAAGCCAAACTGTGATCATAAGCTATATGATTTTTGGAAGCAGAAAAATATGTAATAAATACTAAGTGTTTTTGTCTGAGTCACTAACTGTATAGATTTCTGTGAAGAATTAAAAAAGCCAACTGAGTTGATCAGTTGGCTTTTTTGTTGGTGAGCAATTATTGATTTGCTGAGACCCCAATTTTTTTGACATTCAAACGTTGTGCTGCTGCCATTACCATAGCGACATCTTTATATTCTGTCATTTTGTCAGGTTGCACTTTAATCGTATCCTGATCTGCTTGTTGTGCAACACCAGCAAAAAGTGTTTCTAAAGCTTGCTTATTTGCAACGGCTTGACCATTCCAAAATAATTTACCTTGCGCATCAATTTTAAGTGTCACCGGTTCAGGTAGTTTTTCATTGGTTGGCGGTGGTGTTCCATTGGGCAGATCAATATTAATTGAGTTATTTGGAATTGGAATTGTAATAATAAACATAATGAGCAAAACCAACATCACATCGATCAATGGCGTCATGTTGACGTCCAACATAACATCATCGTCTTTATCGGAACCGACATTCATTCCCATACCTTGTCCCTCACCCGATTATGGTGCGGCAACAGGAGTTGTGACAAAAGCAATTTTGCCAATTCCTGCTGCTTGTGTTGCACTAATGACTTCATCAATCGCTTCATATTTTGTCACCTGATCGCCACGGATATGAACTTCAGGTTGCGGACGCTTTTTAGCTTCCGCTTGTAGTCGACTGATCAGCGTATCTTTATCTGCAATGTATTTTTCATTCCAGAAGATATCGCCATTTTTATTGACAGCAATCTGAATATTGATCGGTTTGGTTTCATAAGGCGTGTTTTTTTCCTCAGGTAACTTCACCGGCACAGTATGGATAGCAACGGGTACTGTAATTAAGAAAATAATGAGCAGCACCAACATAATATCAACCAAAGGTGTTGTATTAATGGCTGAAATTACATCATCTTCGTCACCATCTGAATTGACCATCATTCCCATGGCTGATGCCTCTCTTATTTTGTGTCGTTATTATTGTTTTTGATCTCACCGCTTAAAAGTACGGTGTGTAGATCTGAACCAAAGGTACGAACATTATCTAGAACTGCCTTATTACGACGTGTTAACCAGTTGTAGCCAAGAACCGCAGGTACTGCTACAGCCAAACCAATTGCCGTCATAATCAGGGCTTCACCGACTGGGCCTGCAACTTTATCAATAGATGCCTGACCTGAAATACCAATTGCTGTTAAAGCATGGTAAATACCCCAAACTGTACCGAACAAACCCACAAATGGTGCAGTCGAACCTACAGTTGCGAGAAAAGCTAATCCACCACTTAAATGGCTTTGAATTTTATCGATAGCACGCTGGATTGAAATAGTCACCCATGTGTTGAAGTCGATACGTTCTAACAGGTTGCCACCATGTTTTTTAGTTGAATTAGGCTTTGTTGCACAAAGATTTGAAATGCAAAGCGCCCCTAATTGAGCCAAATTTAAGGCGTAACTTGGGTAAGTGGTCGACCTAATTCCGTAAATCTGTTAAGAACTGCTACACGTGCATGGA
>NZ_VPDH01000109.1:0-7663 GCF_013417785.1 Acinetobacter sp. YH12227
CGCGACTCATAAGTGCTCGGTTATATGCGGGCCAATTGGTTGTGCGGTAGATTTTGTGTGCAGGCTTCTTCATTTGAAAATTATATCGCTGAAAAAGCCTTTACAGATAGGTTTGT
This sequence comes from Acinetobacter sp. YH12227, assembly GCF_013417785.1. NCBI lineage: Bacteria > Pseudomonadati > Pseudomonadota > Gammaproteobacteria > Moraxellales > Moraxellaceae > Acinetobacter > Acinetobacter sp. YH12227. The sequence goes on from NZ_VPDH01000109.1 coordinate 117, forward strand.
GCAACAAAGCCGTTTTTATTTAATTTATTAAATTTAATCCGATAAATTCTGTTGGTTTTCATGCGCATATGCTGTTGGATATTCAACACTTGCTTATTTAAAATCAGCAAATAATTCAATTTTTATATCTTTTTTAATGCAATAGATTTAGCTTCGCTTTTACCATCCTTTAATAATGTTCCGACATAAAAAAAGCCTACTCACGTAGGCTTTTTTTGGCTCAAGCTTATTTCCCCATTTTGGTCGCCAAGGCTGTCAATTTTTGATAACCCGTTGGCAATAAACGTTGAATTAAATCAATCGCTTTCGCATCATTACCAATCAGTAAACGACGCTTGTCTTTTTGTACAGCTTCTATAATTTGACGCGCTGCTTCTTCTGGTGGGCAACGTAGGAATTTATTAAATGATTGCGCAGATTTTTGTGGATTCATACCCAAACTTTTCAGGCTATCATTCATTTTAGCTGCATTGGCAATATTGGTACGAATACCACCCGGATGTACGCACAGTGCGCTGACACCACAGTTTTCGATATCTAATTCTTGACGTAGTGATTCCGTAAAACCACGTACCGCAAATTTGGTTGCGTTATACGCTGACTGAGTAGGTTGCGCAGTTAAACCAAATAGACTCGAAATATTGATGATATGACCTTCGCCGCTTTGTTTAATATACGGTAGGAACTCTTTGGTGCCATAGACCACACCCCAGAAATTAATATTCACAATCCATTCAAGTTCGTCGTAACTTGCACCTTCAACAGTTGTACCTAAAGCCACACCTGCATTGTTAAAAATCATATTCACCGAGCCGTGGTCTTGCACAGTTTTGGCTGCCCAAGCTTTCATTGCCGCAAGATCTGAAACGTCGAGCTTTTGAGTGGTTACACGAACATTATGTGCTTTGACCAATTCAACCGTCGCTGCAAGCCCTTGTTCATTCACATCACTCAGTGATAAATGACAACCCTGTTTCGCTAATAAAACTGCTAACTGTTGACCAATACCTGAACCTGCACCTGTAATGGCAGCCACTTTATTTTTGAAGTTTTTCATTGTGATTCCTTATTCCTTTATGCTGCCCATTGCGCCACTACTGTGGTTAAAAACGCGAATATGCGCAGTTCATCTACTTAATATAGTTTTGACAATTTATATTGTCAATATCTTCTCAGGACGTGCTATGCTGTCAAAATAGCCAAGACTTAAACATAGGTTTGAGCTTGAATTATTGATAAAATACAAGCAAATTTAGCTTCAATTCAGCGTATATTTTCCATGACAGATTCTACCCAACATACAGAACAACAACAGGCAAAAAATGTGAAGGAACGTCAGTTTAAAGGACTTTCGCTGAGTGAGCGCAAACAAGCGCGTCGTGAAAAGCTCATCGAAGCTGGCATTGAAGCCTACGGTACGCATGGCTTTTTTTCAGTTACTGTTAAAGATATTTGTCTAGAAGCAAAACTGACAGAACGTTATTTCTATGAATCCTTTAAGAAAAGTGAACAACTGTTCCAAACTATTTTCTTAAAACTGATCGACGAGTTACAGCAAAACGTGATGCAAGCCATTATGCAGGCATCAACGGATTCAAAAAAAATGATTGAAGCGGGTTTAACAGCGCTATTGATGACCTTAAAGAATAATCCACGTATGGCACGCATTATTTATATTGATGCCATGTTAGTTCAAGAACTGCATAACCAGGCCACCATACATGAAACCATGTCGCGTTTTGACCGTATGATTCATGCCTTTGTCATGCTAATGATGCCGAATATCAATAAATCAGAACGTGAAATCTCGATGATTGCTACAGGTCTCAATGGTTATGTGACCCAAATTGCAATTCGTTGGGTCATGAGCGGATATAAGCAGCCGATGGAAGAAGTCTTATCATCATGCAGCGTGGTATTCTTAGCTTTGCTCGATACGTTTTCTGAGCCGCAGTCACTGAATAAAAGCGCAGTAAAAAAATAAGCCTCCGAGATATGAGCGATTATTTACAATATTTTTTTAATGACAGAAAGATGATGCAAAGCCTATCTAGCTGAATCTTTCAGCATTTAATTTGTCACAATTTCTTTCTAAAGCGGAATGAAAGATTCTTTTTGCAATGATACTGTCATAATTAATCTTTGTAATAAGCCTGTCATAAATATAAAACGGTCCACCGTTTACATGAAATAGGGTATTGCGCTGTGAAAGATGACTATATTTTAATCGTCGACGACGAACTCCCGATTCGGGAAATGATCCATACTTCGCTCGATATGGCAGGTTTTCAATGCCAGCAAGCGGAAGATGCCAAACAAGCGCACCAAATGATTGTGGATCAGCGCCCTGCATTGGTGTTACTGGACTGGATGATGCCTGGTGGTGTCAGCGGTGTTGACCTCTGCCGTCGCCTAAAGCGTGATGAAAATCTATCTGAAATTCCTGTCATTATGTTGACTGCACGTGGCGAAGAAGACCATAAAGTCCAAGGTCTTGACGCAGGTGCAGACGATTACATGACCAAGCCATTTTCTACCCGCGAATTGGTTTCCCGTATTAAAGCAGTTCTACGACGCTCAAATGCACTGGGCGGTGAAAAAACCATTGATGCAAATGGTTTGATCCTAGATCCGGTGAGTCAGCGTGTGAGCTTTGGCAATACCATTTTAGAAATGGGGCCAACGGAATACCGCTTATTGGCTTTCTTCATGACCCATCCTGAACGTGCCTACACTCGTGCGCAATTACTTGATCAAGTCTGGGGCGGAAACGTGTATATTGAAGACCGCACCATTGACGTTCATATTCGTCGTCTACGTAAAGTCTTAGAACCTTTTAACGCAGACCGTTATGTCCAAACGGTTCGTGGCACTGGTTATCGTTTCTCTACACGTGCCGATGCAGTATTAGGTTAGTTTTTTAGGTCATTCATTATTTATGTACGAACCATATCCGGTCCCCGAAATTGCCAGTGAACACAAAAAGTTTCGTTATAGCAGTTTATGGACTTTTGCCAAACAGGATCTAAGATTACTGGCTTTTTTCCTGCTGATTGCCGCACTAATCGGCTTTGGTATCGGATATTTATGGGTCTGCATTTTAACCGCATTTGGGGTGTTTTTTGCCCTGCAATTGCGTTCTTTATATTTGGTCAATGATTGGATTTCCAACCGCCCCTACGATGTACCGCCCAATTTAGACGGTATTTGGGGCGCTTTATTGTTCAATGTTTACCGTGCACAGCGCCAAGAACGTATTGTTCAAGCTGAAATGGTCGGTTTGATTGATCGTGCTCAGTCTTCATTGGTCGCTTTGGCTGAAGCTGTGGTGTTAATTGATGAACTACATCAAATTGAGTGGTGGAACCCTGCCGCGGAAAAATTACTCGGCATTCAGCAACTCGATCATGGCCGTAATATTTTGAGTATTTTGCGTCAACCAAGTTTTATCGAATATTTCACCAATATAGACCTCGCACCAGATGGTTTGAAAATGAAATCATCCGTGTTGGAAGATCACTATGTGCAAGTGAAATTGACACGCTTTGGTCGAGAAAGCCGTTTATTGGTGGCCTATGACGTTACCCGTATGCATAACCTCGAACAAATGCGCAAAGACTTTGTCGATAATATTTCACATGAGCTGCGCACCCCCCTTACCGTACTCAGTGGTTATATAGAGACCTTTACCGACCAAGAAGACTTAAATCCACGCTGGAAACGTGCATTTGATCAAATGCAGTCACAAACTCGGCGTATGAATGCATTGGTGAATGATTTATTGCTGTTATCGCGTTTAGAAAATGATAAAAAAGTAGCAAAAAATCAAATCATTGAAATGCCAAGTTTAATGAACCAATTATATGACGACGCACATGCCTATAACGTGGATTATGGACACACGCTGAACTTAGAAATAGACAGCCATTGCGACTTGATTGGTTCAGATGTCGAACTGGCTAGTGCTTTTAGCAACTTGGTGACCAACGCCATCAAGTACACTCCCAAAGGTGGCACGGTGACTATCGGTTGGCATGATGATGGAACGCACGGTTATTTCACCGTAGAAGATACCGGTATTGGGATTGATCCTAAACATTTGCCACGACTGACAGAACGTTTTTATCGTGTCGATAGCGCGCGTAGTCGTCAAACAGGTGGCACCGGTTTAGGGCTGGCCATCGTCAAACATGTACTGATGCAACATCAAGCATATTTAGAAATTGAATCGAAAGAAAATCGTGGTTCATTATTTAAAGTGGTATTTCCGAAAGAGCGTCTTTATCACGTCAGCTAAAATCCAAGTCTCATTATTTCAGTATGGTTAGCTAATGCGTTGCTCCGACTCGATTTGATGTTCGCGTTGTTTCGCTTGACGGTAAGCATCACGCTGTTGCATGCGTTGCAAAAATGCTTGAATCTGCGGATATTCGCCTTTACTACGTGTGAGTAACGCTTCCAAAGGAAATGTCATTTGAATATCAGCAAAGCTAAATGGCCCTGCGAAAAATTCATTTTCTGCCAAATGCTGCTCGATAAAATAAATTTGATCTTTTAAACGTGGGCGAATAAAGCCCCGCTTGACCCCATCACACACACGACTGGCAATAGGTTTGATGACCCAAGGTACATGCTGTGGCACATTGGTCATCACCAATTGCATGACCAATAAAGGCATAAGGGAACCTTCTGCATAATGCATCCAATATCGGTATTGCAGTCGAGATTGCTGCGTTTTCGGTGCAAAGTAACCGTGACGATCATAGTTCTCTTGTAAATATTCCAAGATCGCAGCCGACTCCGCCAATACCAAGCCATCATCAACCAAAATGGGGGATTTTCCCAAAGGATGAATGCTTTTTAATTCAACTGGTGCAGAAAAGTTCGGCAAGCGCTTATACAGCTTGACTTGATAATCTAAGCCTAACTCTTGCATGGCCCATAAAATACGAAAGGAACGTGACTTTTCTAAATGATGTAATACCCGCATGGGTTCATCTCCTGCTGTATTCAAATCGAATTTTTTGTTATCTGCCAGTCATACTTTTTATCGTTGGCTTATTACCAACATGTACAGGTTTTTATTCGCTTAATTGATGCCTAAACATATAAAAAACTTTTATTTTTACATACATTATATGAGTCCTGTTTTAATGTCTAGACTGCGTAGTAGGGTCTTGGTGACAGGCGTTTTTTCACAAATTGCCAAGACTTTTTGTTTAAGCTCGTCACTTAAAGGGGTTTGAAAATTCAACCGACGATCAATCCATTCTACGCCTTCTTTATTGGCACAAAAATCTGCCTCAACGCTAAACTCACCCAATTCAATTGCCTTGTGCTGTGCATACATGCGTAGCGTAATCATGGTACAGGAAATTAAAGCCGAACAAAGCAAATCATAAGGTGCCAAACCCAAATCACCACCACCAAAAGATACTGGCTTATCGGTAATTAATTGATGCTGCCCACTCTGAATTTCACCCGACCACGGTGCACTCAATGTTTGTACTTTAGCCGTTGCAACAATACCCATATCGTGTTCCTTATTGTTTTCGATTCAATTATTGGTCAACAGCACCCAAAGGTAAATTAAGTGCTGGAGCCATAGTTTTGATGCTTAAATTAATTTGAGCAAATGTCGTTAACGTGAGGCACGCATTTTTTCAGGGAATGCTGGCGCTTCCAAACGTGGACCTTCATAGTCAGGGATTGAACCAAATCGTTCATCGTGATTAATCCATTGCTCTCGTGCGGTATTGAGCTCTTCTTGGGTGCGTCCAACAAAGTTCCACCACAGTAAAATCGGCGACTCGAAAGGCTCACCACCCAGTAGTAAGATGCGACTCCCTGCATGTACATCAACTTTTACTTGGCTTAAACCTGGCTCTAAAATCACCATGTTGTCATCATTGAGCTCATGACCATTAATTGTCGCTGTGCCCTCAAGTGCCATAAAACCATATTCGTACTTTGGATTTAGTACCAACTGTGTCGTGGTGCTTTCATTGGCCTGAAGGTCAACCCCTAAAAGTTCCGTATGTACCTGTACAGGCGATTTGGTTGTAAGAAACTCACCTACCAGTACTGTAAATTCAATGCCATCCTGACTCACTACGGGTAGTTCTGGATAGTGGTCAAACTGGGGAGCCATATTAATTTTATCGTCTGGCAACGCAATCCAAAGCTGTGCCGCATGCATTTGAGTTTCTGTATCCGGTGCCACTTCTGTATGTGAAATACCGTATCCAGCCGTCATCAAATTAACTTGTTTCGGACGTATTAATTGATATGTACCCAAGCTATCTGTATGCATCATTGTGCCATCAATCATCCACGTAAACGTCTGCAAACCAATATGGGGATGTGGGCCTACATCTAAGCCATCACCTTGCGGAAAATGTACGGGACCAGCATGATCCAAGAAACACCATGCACCAATCATGCGTTTATAACGACTTGGTAAAGCACGTTTAATCACTGTACCTTGCCCAATTTCGGCACTACGCAATGGAAATTCTTGAATAAATTGGTTGACATATTTTTCGCAATCGTCCGAGTGAGATAATTCGGTGTAATTGGCATTAGTCATATGGATACCCTTAATAATCTGGCTAAACCATCGTAAGCATGGTTTTAGCTCGGAAGTTTTTTACATTATATCTGTATTTTTTTAAGCGAATTTGTCCCCCATTAATACGCTGAATCACAGCAATAGGACAATAGTTTTTTTGTTGCTTGATATGACGTCAAATACATATCAAAAGAAAATCTTCCTAATAGTCGCTACAAGAAAAATGCAGCTTGAAATCATTTAAATTGCAAAGTTGTGTAATGATTATTTTATTTAAAGCACATGATTTAAAACTAAAAAATTAATTAAATCATTGTCATATTGATGTTTATTATTTAAACAAAATACGTTAAATTATAAAAGTTACATAAAATAACACTAGTAACTACTCTCAAATGGTGTACCTGCTGCATGATCAACGAGTATAAAAAAGAATCTCGACTACTGATTCAAAAAGCACTTGAGCAATCCTTTATCAGTGTTCCTGCCCAATTCCGCCAAGAGTTTTTCCGCTACCAGCAAGCCCATCTATTTAAATTTTTCCTACAAGTCAATCTCGTCGCTCAATTGGCCTATTTTTCCTACATTTTTGCCGATTGGTTCATGCTGCCAGATGTTGGCTTTATTGCATTTTTAGTCAAAGGTACTTACACCTTTTGCATGACCTTGATTACCTTTGCCATTTATAAATACAGTAAAAGTATTTTAGTCTTTGATTTGATGCTGCCCGCTTCTATTGTGGGAGCAACTGCTATTTGGTTTTGGCTGGTGAATTTATCCCAAAGCCCCGATGTACCTATTTATTTATATGCATCTTTGGTTTTTATTGTTTTAGCCAATTTATGTATTCCGCAGATTCAAATCCCAAGTGCAACACATTTGTAGTTAGTTGAAAAAGTTAGGTGTATTCATAGAATCATTAGACTTTTTCAACTCGCAATTGGAAAGCACACAATGAAGAAATACACCCAACTTT
>NZ_VPDH01000110.1:0-7513 GCF_013417785.1 Acinetobacter sp. YH12227
TCATTCGAGTCTAGACAAAATGACACCAAATGAGTTTTACTATGATCAGCTACCCCAACAAAACAAGGTGGCTTAACTAGAGCGGAATATCACTTATAAATACGCTTTTAGTTGTTCAAACAAGTGGAACCACCTCTGTTTACAGTTGATGAGTGGAATCTTTTTAAACAAGGATATGCTGAATTTGTAACGCTGACAGATCTTGAAAAAGAATATTGGTTTATTGCAATTGAGCATATTTTTGTAGATGAGGTTATTTGGTTAATGGCAGATTTTTCTGAAGGATGGAAAATGCAACATCAATTAGGAATTTATTCATCAATATTCAAATGTATATTGACCCCTAGTGTACTGCAACAATATGATTTAGAAATCAATACTTAGCTTTAAGATTTTATGTCATCAAACCAGTGAAAATGAAAACCTTCCGTTTTTTATTTTATAAGTCACTATTTTATTAACTTAGAATATTTAAATCGAATGATTTAAATATTCGTTTAATACAATGCCTACTTCACTTATATAGTTTAAGCAAAATGTCACTTTAGTAAGCTCTTCACCAGTTAATCTAAACTTTAGTTATACCGCTATTTATCATTTAACTGTATGAGCTTAACCCTATTCAAAGATGGAAATTATGAAAAAAAGTCGTTATTTAGTTAGCTCAGCTGGCATTATGACTGTGCTACTAATAGGCTGCTCAAAATCAGAAAATGCAGAGCATCATTCAGCAGATGCACCGTTAGCATCAGTAAGTGTAATGACTGCCCAAACACAATCAATAAATCTGATTGAAAATCTCCCTGGGCGTGTCACTGCATATCGTATTGCTGAAATTCGCCCTCAGGTTGGTGGCATAGTAGATAAAGTTCTATTTAAACAGGGTACTTATGTACATGCAGGTCAACCACTTTTTAAATTAAATTCTGAAATATTTCAGGCTGATGTCAAAAGTAATAGAGCAACTTTACATCGTGCTGAGGCTGAAGTAACACGCCTTCAAATTTTGTTAAAACGATACGCTGAACTGGTGACAGTTAATGCAATTAGTAAGCAAGAATATAACAATACTGAAGCAGAATATCAGAAAGCAAAAGCTGATGTTACTCAAATGGAAGCGATACTTTCACGTCAACAACTTAACCTAAAATATGCAACAATTACATCGCCAATATCTGGAATTATTGGTGAGATTTTAGTGACTGAAGGTGCATTAGTCAGCCAAGGTGATACTAAAGCCATGGCAGTAGTACAGCAAATTGATAAAGTGTATATCGACGTAAAACAGTCAATTACTGATTATGAAAAAATACAGGAAGCATTACAACAAGGGAATTTGTCAAATGCTAGCCATAACGTTGAAATACTAAATAGTCAAGGTAAGCCATACGATGTAAGGGGTGAAATTTTATTTTCAGACACTAAAGTAGATCCCGATACTGGTGATGTGACTATCCGTATTTTAGCGAATAATCCTAGTCAAAAATTGCTTCCCGGCATGTATGTCCGTATCAACATGAGCCGAACAAAAGTTGATAATGCGATTTTAGTGCCAGAGCAAGCTATCCAACATGATATTAGTGGTAAGGCGAATGTAACTATTATCAACCAAAAAGAGCAAGCACAAAGTAAAACTGTGCAACTGGGTCAGCGTTATCAAAATAGTTATGTAGTCACGCAAGGTATAAATGCGGGTGAAAAAATCATTGTCGAAGGTGTAGACCGTATTCAACCTAATCAGCGACTAAAAGTAAAACAATGGCAAGCACCTATAACGAATAATGAAAATGGGGGGCAGCAATAATGTCTCAATTTTTCATTCGTCGACCAATTTTTGCTTGGGTCATCGCCTTATTTATTATTTTATTTGGTGTATTAAGTATACCTAAATTGCCAATTGCACGCTTTCCAAGTGTAGCTCCACCACAAATTAGTATTACAGCAATGTATCCTGGAGCTACACCAAAGACGCTCAATGACAGTGTTGTAACACTTATTGAAAGAGAAATGTCAGGTGTTAAGAATTTACTGTATTACAGTTCAAGTTCAGATACCTCTGGTAGCGCTACTGTTACTGCTACATTTAAGCCTGGTACAGATGTAGAGCTTGCTCAAGTTGATGTTCAAAACAAAATCAAAGCAATTGAGTCGAGACTACCTCAACCTGTTCGACAACAAGGGCTTATGGTTGATGCAGCTTCATCTGGATTTTTGATGATCATAGGTCTGAACTCCCCTAATCATCAATATTCTGAAATAGACCTAAGTGACTACATGACACGACACGTCATTGAAGAAATCAAGCGAGTTGATGGGGTTGGGAAAATCCAGAATTTTGGAGCTGAAAAAGCTATGCGCATTTGGGTCGATCCAAATCGTTTAGTATCTTATGGTCTGAGTATTAAAGACGTAAATACGGCTATTCAAAATCAAAACCTCCCGATTTCACCTGGTCGTATAGGTGATACACCTGCCCTCAAAGGACAGCAAATTACGATTCCATTAACAGCACAAGGGCAATTGGAGACTGTTGAACAATTTAAAAAAATTAGTTTACGTTCGAATAAAAATGGGGCAACTGTACTGTTATCAGATGTGGCTCATATTGAGGTTGGTGCGCAGTCTTATAGTTTTGCCATTTTAGAGAATGGTAATCCATCTACAGCAATAGCAATACAAATGAGTCCCAATGCAAATGCCGTTAAAACTGCTGAAGGGGTAAAGGCAAAAATCAACCAATTGAGTACTTCATTACCTGATGGAATGAAATTCTCAATCCCTTATGATACTGCACCATTTGTTAAAGTTTCTATTCAAAAAGTAATTACAACATTGATTGAAGCCATGGTTTTAGTCTTTATTGTAATGTTCATATTTCTTCATAATGTTCGTTATACCTTAATTCCAGCTATTGTTGCTCCCATAGCATTGCTAGGAACGTTCTCTGTAATGCTACTTGCTGGCTTTTCTATCAATGTCCTAACCATGTTTGGTATGGTGCTGGCGATTGGGATCATTGTAGATGATGCCATTGTAGTGATTGAAAATGTGGAAAGAATCATGGTATCAGAAGGCTTGTCCCCTGCAGATGCCACCTCGAAGGCGATGAAAGAAATTACGAATCCGATTATTGGTATTACTTTGGTTTTGGCTGCAGTATTTTTACCAATGGCTTTAGCAAATGGTTCAGTAGGGATTATTTATCGCCAATTCACTATCACAATGTCAGTTTCGATTTTATTCTCAGCATTCCTAGCCTTAACTTTGACACCTGCTTTATGTGCAACCATGTTGAAACCAATAGATAAAAATCATGTGAAAAAAGGTGTTTTTGCTTGGTTTGATCGAAGTTTTGAAAAATTAAATAATCGATATGAACATGGTTTATTTAAAGTCATTAAACATAAAAGAACGGCTATGCTATTTTTTATAGGCATTGTTGTTGCACTTCTTTTTTGTTTTAAACAAGTACCTACTGCATTTATGCCAGAAGAAGATCAGGGTTGGTTTATGACATCAATTCAACTTCCTTCTGATGCCACACAAGAACGTACCAAAAAAGTTGTTACTGAATTTCAGGAACATCTAAATAAAGAAGTTGGTATTCAAGATAATATGGCGATCTTAGGCTTTGGATTTAGTGGTTCAGGGCAAAATACAGCAATGTATTTTACCAATTTACTCCCCTTTGAGGACCGTAAAATTACTGCCCAACAAGTCGTGGATAATGCGAATACTGCAATGGCTGACAGCTCGGAAGGCCAAGTAATGTCTGTATTGCCTCCAGCAATTGATGAATTAGGAAGCTCTTCTGGATTTTCATTACAATTGCAGGATGTAGGAAATATTGGCATGCAAGCATTAGCACAAGCCCAAGATCAATTACTCAGTTTATCAACTCAAAGTAAAAAAGTTGTAGATGTTTACTCTGATGGTTTACCAGATGGAAATTCTGTACAACTCAAAATTGATCGTGAAAAACTACAAATATTAGGTGTTAACTTCAGTGATGTTACCGATATCATTTCTACTTCAATGGGTTCAATGTATATCAACGATTTTCCAAATCAAGATCGTATGCAGCAAGTTATTGTTCAACTTGATGCCAAATCACGTATGAGTATTGATGATATTTTACAAATCAAAGTAAATAGTCAAAGTGGTAAACTGATTTCTATGTCTGAGATTATTACTCCAGTTTGGCAATACTCCCCACAACAATACAATCGTTACAATGGTCGTCCATCTTTAAGTGTTACGGGTAGTCCAGCACCTGGTATATCTTCTGGTCAAGCAATGTCAGAAATGGAAAATTTAATCAAACAACTTCCAAAAGGTGTGGGGTATGAATGGAGTGGTATTTCTTTAGAAGAAAAACAGGCTGAATCGCAAACTATATTTTTATTACTTCTATCTATGCTCGTAGTATTTCTTGTTTTAGCTGGGTTATATGAAAGTTGGTCCATCCCTCTTTCTGTTATGTTGGTTGTACCTCTAGGGCTTATAGGTGCATTTATAGCTGTAATGATAAGAGGTATGCCCAATGATATTTTCTTTAAGGTTGGTATGATTACCATCATTGGATTATCAGCGAAAAATGCCATTTTAATTGTTGAATTTGCTAAGGCTCTCCGAGAAGATGGGATGAGTTTAGTTAAAGCAACCGTTGAAGCTGCAAAATTGCGCTTGCGTCCAATCTTAATGACTTCTTTAGCATTTACATGCGGAGTTATTCCTTTAGTTTTTGCAAGTGGTGCGAGTTCTGAAACCCAAAAGGCTATAGGTACTGGCGTATTTGGAGGAATGATCAGTGCAACTCTTCTTGCTTTAGTGTTTGTCCCTATTTTTTTCATTATTGTTATGGGAACTGTTGATAAATTTTCTAAACAAAAAGGATCAAACTAATCTATAAGCTTTGTGGGTTAGAAAAAAAATAACTCACTTTGCATTGATCATATTTAAATTCTTGTTTTATCCATAGCACTAACCTATTAATTTTAAAAAATAATAGGTACTGGCTAAATAGCAAATCGATACATATCTTTTTCATAGAGGAAATATGATTTTAGTAAGTTCTTGTCTGGCTGGCTTAAAGGTACGTTATAACGGGACGCATAGCTTAAACGAAAAAATCGAAAAATTAGTCAAAGATGGAAAAGCTACTATGGTATGTCCAGAGATTCTTGGCGGTTTATCAACACCACGCGAACCTGCCGAGATTTCGGGAGGTAATGGCGATGATGTCTTAGATGGAAAAGCCTGTGTAATTGAAAAATCAGGAAAGGATGTGACTTCAATCTATATTGAAGGGGCATATAGAACTTTAAAAAAAGTTCAATTATTAAAAGCTACTCTGGTAGTGCTTAAAGAAAATAGCCCTTCATGTGGTAGTTCAATGATTTACGATGGTCAATTTAATGGGAATAAGATCTATGGCAATGGAGTTACCTCCGCTTTGCTTAAACGTCATAATATAAAAGTCATTTCAGAAGAAACTTTTTGGCAACTTTTACCCTAGTTCCTCCGCTTTTATTTAAAATCTTCATGCAACTCCAACCACGCCCCCCTTTGCAATATCAAGTCTCTTCGGTATTTAGAGATATAGTGAGGTAATAATCTAAGAAGCATATCCATTACTTCCACATCAGTTAAAAAGTAGTGGTTCAATTTTATGCTGTAATTCTTTAACAATTTTAGCAAGCTGATCATGTAAAACTAACCAACATTGCTCATGACCTTGCCCAATATATTCATCTATTATGAGTTGCAAAATGTCTTGATCTATCTGACTTAAGAATTCTAAAAACCATGTCGCAGCAACATCCTTGGCAACTATTGTTTTATGATCTAATGTATAAGCTATACGGCATAGCGCTAAAATTTGATTACATTCATCCTGATCGTCTTTCCAATGAGCAATAATTTGTGGATAAGTTTTTTGCATGGCAAATATTAATTGTTCATAGCTAATTGGATTTAACCAATCGCAAATATCAGGTCCAAAGATAGTAATGTTATGTAATTGGGCAGTTTTAAGTAAAATACTAATATCTGGATCAGATTGACTATAAAGTAATTCACCTTTGAGTAATTCTTCTCTCAACCACTCGCCATATTGTAGCTGATATGTATATGGATGATTTTTATTGGTAATACTCCCTTTTTCTAATATCGTAATTTCTAAGGCACGCGCTGTAGCATGACCAATCGGAACAGATATATTTAGAAAATTCTGCGCTAATTGTTTTCTTTCCTGATCGGTAATTTCACGTTCAATAATAACTAAAATATCAAGATCACTTTTATGTTTTAAACCACCATCAACATACGAACCATATAAATAAATAGCATAAAGCTTATCTTTAAAATTTTTTTGTAAAAGCTGTTTTACACTTTCAACTTGGCGACACTCTTCATCATTTAAGCTTTGCATATGATTTTTAATTTAAAAAAATAAGTAATGAATTCATAGAGCATTATACAGAACACTGGCTAACATAGCCAGTGGTATTAAAAGGAATTTTAAAGGTTGAGCCATATTCCACTACACCAAGTTTTAAGCGTTGTGCTTATTTAATTTAATTATAGTGAAAAAGTTAGCTTATAAATTTTAAAAAAAAATTAATGACCATGGTTTTTATTAAAATATCTATATAGACAATTAAGCTAATTAGGTGGGCAATTATGAATATGTTGGTAAATATAAAAAGAGAAGTGCAAGCATCTGAATTAGACTTTATTGAAGTCGAAAAGCTAATTTTGCAATGCGAAAAAGCAAAATCGTCAATAAAGGTTATTTATGAAAGCATCAAAGATATTGAACTTGATGCTTACCAGATTGTGAGTGCAATCACCCGAAAATCATATTCATCATCATTCAATACTGAAGAATCTGCTTTAAAACAAATATCGTCATGCTTCTGGAGGAAGTTAACTGAGATCATCAATCTTAGAAACTTTATATCTGAAAAAGAATATGATGCGTTGTCAGATAAAATTGCTCGTCATGAAATTGAAGATTTCACGATGGATAACGTGAATGTATTTTTAGAATCTATCTGGTCTACGCGCCACATGGCATATGCTCGTAAAGTTGATTCATTGTTTTGCCAATTATCAAGCAAATACAAAACCAATCTTGGTGCTGGTATTAACCCGTGCGTGATCATTCATCACAATAGCTACCATTCTTATTGCAGACGAGATAATTTAGTGGAAGAAGTACGCTTTATAGCAAGGCAGTTATTTGGCAAGCCTTTAGACCACACTAGATTAGATAAACTCAGGTTAGATCGTGGTATCTGGCATAGCATTGATGATAATTTATTACGCATTAAGATCTACGAAAACGGTAACTGTCATATCTTGTTTAATCAATGCGTAGTTGAGAGATGGATCCGGAAATTTGAACAACTCCTATAAGTGATACTCTGCTCCTCAAATGATGTTATAAACATCAATATATGGAGTATTTTATGGCACGTAGACCAAGAAGAAATCATTCAAACGACTT
>NZ_VPDH01000111.1:0-6964 GCF_013417785.1 Acinetobacter sp. YH12227
CGTTAATTTTAGAAGGTTTCCGTACACGAGTTTTTTTAATCTCTATACGTTTCTTCCATTCAACAATGGTATTTTTATTAATTTCAAATTGTGCAGCTACCGCTCGAATAGAATAACCTTCCTCAAGTTTAGCTAAAATTTTACGTCTAAAATGTTCTGAATAACTCATTGCACCATTGTATTGGTTTTATAATGATTTGACTATACAACTATACAGAAATTATTGAATGTAATTTTTGATAATTTGCTTTATAAATTTACATAGAGTCTCAGTTAATTACAAAATAAAACAAATAGCTTTTTAAATCAGGCTATTTTGGAAAAAGTTCATGTAAAAAAAACCTGCCCAATTGGCAGGTCTTTTTGTTTTGTCGATTTTCTTAAGCGAACATATTCGTTGCTGCTGAATATAAAATCCATAGAATTGCAATAGCAACGACTGGTTCAACAATTTTTGACCATGTTGGTACTGTTGCTTCTACAGCCACATTATTATCATCGTGCTGAGCGTTTTGTTGATGAACCATCTGATTAAACTCCTTCATAGATGCCTCTAATGATATATCTTCTTGCAGATTTGGTTTAGAGCCTAGAAGTTCTGTTAGGTTGTTTGTTGACCAAACCCAGTCATCTGCTTGACCAGAAAGATGTTCAATTTGTCCATTTAATAATTCGCGAATGCTCTGTAGCGAGTGAGAGCCTGTATCATGAAGTTGTTTCAGTTCAAGTAATTGCAAATGAAACACTTCAGTTGTTAGTTGCTCTAGTTCAGTTCGACTCAATGTTGATGCATTTGATGGATTTGTTGTTAAATGGCGAGAAACTTCCTGAATATACAATTCATCTGGATTTGAAATCTCTTGATAAACCTTTTCACCATTACTGCGTAATTGATTAATCAGTTCACCAAGTGTTAAGGCATTGATTTGACGGATATGTGAGCGTTTTTCTTCACGATCTAGATGACTTAAAAGCATAGGCTTTTGAGATTCAATTTGTTCTGCGAAATATTGTACTAAATCAAAAGCCATGATTTGCTCCGTTGTTTTAATCGAGCAACCTTAAACCCGGTTTTTTCTTTGGTTGCTCTTGTTGTTCTTGATCGTTTGATTTTAAAGCATTTTGCTCTTGATTGATATCTGCATATTCAGCTGGATCAAAGAACATGCCTTGCCCATTTTCACGAGCATAGATACCTAATAAGGCACTAAACGGAACATAGAGATTTTGTGAGACGCCACCGAAACGTGCCGAAAAGGTAATAGCATCATTGCTCATATGTAAAGCGTGCGTTGCATGGGGTGCAATATTTAAAACAATCTGACCATCTTGTACATATTGTACGGGTACCATCGTGTCTTTTTGCGTTGCATCGACCAATAAGTAAGGGGTTAACTGGTTATCACAAATCCATTCGAAAAGTGCACGGGTAAGATAAGGTCTGGTTGGGCTTAATGGAATATCTTGATCTGACATAATCGTTACTCTAAAAATTGGAAATAAAATTACTGTTTTGGCAAGAATTCGCTATAGCGATTTTTTTCTTGCAAGGTCAAAGATTTAATAAATGCAGGACGACTAAAAATGCGTTGGCAGTATAAGAAAATAGGTCTACATTGTTGTTTTGGTAGTTGAATACCCATAACTTTGAGTCGAAGGAAAATTGGTGCAAGCATACAGTCGAGCATGCTGAATTGTTCAGACATAAAATATGGATAATGCTGAAAAAGTGGTGTGAGTGATATTAATGTATCACGAAGTTGCTTTTGTGCTTTGTGTTTTGCTTGTTCATTAAGTGTATCAGGGTGGCGGAGCATGACGTCAGCAAGCTTCAACCAATCTTGTTCAAAACGCCATACATATTGACGCTGTTCTGCCCGTGGCATCGGGGCATCTGCATAGAGTTTATTTTGACGATAACGATCATCCAAATACTCTGCAATGATGCTGCTTTTATATAGTTTTAAACCATTTTCAATCATCATTGGAAGTTGATTATATGGATTCAAACTTGCTAAATCTTCGTCTTCATCATCTGCAATGATTAGGTTATGTTTAATTTGCTTCTCTGCAAGTACATAGCGTATCCAGTGTGAGCGAAAGTCATCCGCATGACTGTAAAGCGTAATCCCTTGGAGGGGTGCGTTTTCGACTGACATAATCCGAAGCAATGAGAAATGAATAAGATAGAATACTAAATATGGGCTATAAAATCACGGAGACTTTAGCAATATCAATTCAGTTGTACTTAAAATCACAATTTTATTTGATTTCATCTGATATATTTTCATGCTATCCCATGTAATTGATCCTCATTGCATTATGAGCATTGCACTTGTACAAAAATTACTATTTTTCTCTACCGTTATTTTTATGGGCATTGGTTTTTATACGGCGCTCGCCGGTAGTTATGCCTCTGATTATGGAGCAGAGGATGATAGCCCTGAACAAAAAAGCAAAATTACTATCTGTACAATTGCACTAACATTGTCGGTAATATGCTTTATTGCGAGTTTGAGTCTCTTTATTTATCGGGTCGTTATTCTATTTACATCATCTTCATAAAATGAAGACATAAAAAAACCTCGGCATAAGCCGAGGTTCTTTTGTCCGATTCGGTAAACGAATTAACGTTTAGAGAATTGAGGACGTTTACGAGCTTTACGTAAACCAAGTTTCTTACGTTCAACTTCACGAGCATCACGAGTAACGAAACCAGCTTGACGAAGAGCAGGTTTAAGTGTTTCGTCAGAAGCGATCAATGCACGAGTAATACCGTGACGGATTGCGCCTGCTTGACCACCGATACCACCACCTGAAACAGTGATGTAAAGGTCATATTTAGTAGTCGCTTCAAGAAGCTCAAGTGGTTGGTTAACAACCATACGAGCAGTCTCACGACCGAAATACTGTTCTAAAGAACGGTTGTTAATTACGAGTTTACCAGTACCAGCTGATAGGAAAACACGTGCAGTTGCGGTCTTACGGCGACCTGTACCATAGTTAGTAGCCATGTGCTGTATCCCTTAGATGTCCAAAACTTGTGGCTGTTGAGCAGTATGAGGATGCTCAGTACCAGCGTACACTTTCATTTTTTTGATCATTGCATAACCAAGAGGACCTTTTGGCAACATACCTTTAACAGCTTTTTCAAGAACTGCTTCAGGTTTGTGAGCAATTAACTTCTCAAAGTTAGTCTCACGGATACCACCAGGGAAACCAGTATGGCGATAGTATTTCTTATCAAGTGCTTTTTTACCAGTCACTTGAATTTCTTCAGCATTGATTACAACGATGTAGTCGCCAGTGTCAACGTGAGGAGTATAAGAAGTTTTGTGCTTACCGCGTAAACGACGAGCGATTTCAGTCGCAAGGCGACCTAAAGTTTTGCCAGAAGCATCAACAACATACCAGTCATGTTGAACTTCAGCTGGCTTAGCGCTGAGAGTTTTCATTAAACCACTACCTATTATAGTTGGTTTGGACTATGGAATCTGTCCAAACAAAAGGAGACGCGATTCTAAACGAATACGTGAAGAATCACAAATGAAAATATAAAATTTCAAGCGCTGTATTGTAGTGTATTTCTTCATCAATAAACAGCCTATAATTCAAAAAATATAAAAAACTAGATGAAAATAAAATTATGTCTGATCACACTCAGAGAGCAACATTAGAAATAGTCCCATTTTGGCAAACATGGTTTCGCATCATTTGGATTTTAAACCTTCTCATAGTTAGCCCATTTTATTTATATCTTGTGCATTTACATGGTGTAGGAGATGCGGTCATGGTCTTATTGATGGCATTGTTTTTATGTTTTGTCACTTACTACATTGTATATTTATTATTGGCTTCCTTGATAATTGGTGGAATCTCATTTTGGTTGCTGTCATGCTATCCTCAACGGTTGAAACGCATTGAAAAATGGGTTTTTATTGTAATTGCTATGGTTTGGGCGCTGGGTATCTTAGGCTTCGCTTTTGAAGTAATTCCATATCATGTTTTACAGCGAACATATTTCTGACAGGTATGTATTTCGCACATAAAAGATTTAGTTTCAGCAGTATTGAGTAATGAGCAGTATAATAAAGCTGTCTAGCTACCAAGGAAAAGGCGTCGTGCTCCCTTTATATATCACTAGCGGTGAACCTGCAGGAATTGGCCCAGATATTTGCCTAAGTTTGGCAGATCGTATTGATGAGCGTCCTATTGTCGTTTTGGCTGATAAGCAGATGTTGCAGCAACGAGCGGAACATTTAGATTTAAATGTAGAATTGGTTGATTATGTGGGGCAACAAGATTCTTGTGCGGTAGGACAGCTCTATGTGGAGCATGTTCCTTTAGCGGATACTGTAGTTTTAGGTCAGCTTGATGCCAATAATGCGGCTTATGTATTAGAACAATTGCGCCGATCTGCTGATTATGCCATGTCAGGAAAAAGTGTCGGTGTGGCGACAGCGCCAGTGCAAAAATCTATCATTAACGATGCCGGTATTCATTTCAGTGGTCATACCGAGTTTTATCAAGAGTTTGCTGGCGTTCCGCGTGTGGTGATGATGCTCGCAACTAAAAAATTACGAGTGGCACTGGCAACCACACATTTAGCGTTGCGAGATGTACCTGATGCTATTACCCCCGAGCGCTTACATCAAGTGATTGATATTTTAATTCATGATCTGAAAAGTAAATTTAAGATTGAGCAGCCTAATATTTTGGTGTGTGGCTTAAATCCGCACGCGGGTGAAGATGGATATTTAGGCATGGAAGAGATCGAAGTGATTAATCCTGTTCTGGAAAGCTACCGTGAGCAGGGCGTTCACATGAGCTTGAGCTTGCCTGCGGATACTTTATTTACCCCTGAAAATTTAAAAGATGCCGATGCGGTTTTGGCGATGTATCACGATCAAGGCTTACCTGTGTTAAAATCGCAGGGCTTTGGTGAAGCCATCAATATTACTTTGGGCTTACCGTTTATTCGTACCTCTGTCGATCATGGCACAGCACTCTCCCTTGCAGGTACTGGTCTTGCAAAAAGCTCTAGCTTACATGTGGCTGTGGACTTAGCGCTTGATTTAGCGCGTCAATGATCTTGTTTTATTTACACGTTGGAAATGTCTATGTATCAAATTAATGCCCTAAACCCCAAAGACGAAGGGCATCACACGCGTAAGCGTTTTGGGCAAAACTTCTTACATGACCAACGTGTCATTGCTAAAATAGTACGTTCGGTGAATCCACGCTCAGGGGATAATATCGTCGAAATTGGCCCTGGTCTTGCAGCGTTAACCTCACCGTTAATTGGTGAGTGTGATGCTTTAACAGTGGTTGAACTTGACCGTGATTTGGCTGCAGGTTTGCCGGGCCGTGTACCGCATCCTGAGCGTTTAACCATTGTAGAAACAGATGCTTTGAAATATGACTTTACTGAGCTATTTCAAGAAGGTCGTCCGCTACGCGTTGTTGGTAACTTGCCCTATAATATTTCAACGCCTTTGTTATTCCATCTCTTGGAGTTTGGTGACAAAGTGAAAGACATGCACTTCATGTTGCAAAAAGAAGTGGTTGATCGTATTACCGCCGAGCCAAACACTAAAGAATATGGCCGTTTGTCAGTGATGATTCAGTACTTCTGTAAGCCAACTTTCTTATTTGAAGTACCACCGGGATCATTTAATCCCCCGCCAAAAGTAACTTCTGCAGTATTCCGTTTAGAGCCATATGCAGCGAAACCAATTGTAGCGAAAAATGAAAAAGCTTTGGCGCGTTTGGTTTCACATGTATTTACTCAGCGCCGTAAAACCTTACGTAATAGCTTAAAAGGCATGTTGGTTGAAGACGGTTTTGAAAATGCTGGTGTTGATCCAATGGCACGTCCTGAGACCTTAACTTTAGCTCAGTTTGTTGCCTTGTCAGATCAAATGGTGGCTTAAATATGTCACGTGCAATTCGTTATAACTATGTGATCGGTGATGTACAAGGCTGTTTTGAAGCTTTAAAAGCATTATTAAAAGCCATTCAATTTGATGCAGAACAGGATTATATTTGGTTTGCAGGTGATTTAGTCGCACGTGGTGAAAACTCAGTCGGTGTGCTCAGATTTGTTAAAAAGTTGGTCGATAATGGTGTAGCTGCGACAGTTTTGGGTAATCATGATCTGACTTTATTGGCTGTTGCACGCGGTATTAAAGAGATTAATCCAAAAGATAATACGCTAGATGTCATTAATGCTTTAGAAAGTGATGATTTAATTGAATGGTTACGTCATCAGCCTTTGTGTTTATTTCCAAATGAACACACAGTTCTTACGCATGCCGGTATTCCACTGAATTGGACGACTGAACAGGCGGCTGCTTTAGCGAAAGAAGTAGAAGCTATAATTGGCCATGAGGACTTTGAAATCGTCGATGGCTTCTTGAAAGAGATGTATGGTAAAAAGCCAGATCTTTGGTCAGATGAGCTAGAGGGTAATGCACGTCTACGCTGTATTACCAACTATCTAACCCGCATGCGTTTGACTAACGCAGAAGGGTGTTTGGAATTCAGCTTTAAAGATAGTCTTGCAGATCCAATGCCGGAAGGCTTTAAACCATGGTTTGAGTTTGAATCACAGGCAGCACAGACTCACCAAGTTATTTTTGGTCATTGGGCAGCTTTACAAGGTAAAACAATTTCCGAGCAGATTCAAAACATCGATGGTGGATGTGTGTGGGGGCATCAACTTATGGCTTATCGCCTTGAAGATAAAAAAACTTTCGCAGTTGACAACCCGATGATGTAATAACTTGTTGATAAATAAAAAGCCACGTCAAAACGTGGCTTTTTTTATGATTCGTTTGTCCCGTCCTGAAATAAGTTTACACCTTAAGAGACTTATTTTATGGAACATGCACAAGAACAACGAGTTAAACGCACACAACGTGATTATAGCTTCGCCTTTAAAATGATGGTTGTACATGAAGTA
>NZ_VPDH01000010.1:0-62474 GCF_013417785.1 Acinetobacter sp. YH12227
TCGCAAGAGATGCGATGGATGTCTGGTGATTTGTAGTCATAAATTTTAGTCCCCACTTGTTTTTAAGTGGGGACTAAATTAAGGCTTATAGGATGAATTCATAAGGTGTGTTCAGCGGACGCTTACCGTTCAATGCCTGTTGAACGGCTTCTACACGTGATTTACATGCCTTATAGGCGGTCATGGACTCTTCAACAATTTTCATTAAATTATCAATGTCTGGCTCTTGTTGAGATTCAAGCTGTTCAGCATTTCGTTTTAAGATTTCATAGCCATCTTTAAAGCTTAAAGTTTCATTAGTCATCTGTTGGCACCTGTATCTGTTGAATTTTGGCTGTGATTAAACCGTCTTGCATTTCAATTTGAATGTCTTGCGCGGTTGTTGTTGAGTCCAATTGCTGCGCACTGCGTAACGCTTTACCGTTTTGCCTTACAATGGCATAACCTTTGGATAGTACGTGTGCAGGGTTTTGTAGTAAGGTTTCACGCATTAAGACTTCAATGTTTTGAGCTGCTGTTTTGAGCTGTAATTGGGCAAAATATGCAGTGTTGTCTTTAAACTGTTGAATGAGACGGGAACCATCATTGATCTGAGTTTGCGCTAATGTCTTGATGACTTGCATCAATTGATCATTTTGACTTTGATATTGCGCGATTTGATGCTGTGAATGCAGTTGAATACTTTGCAAAGCATCTAAGACCTCTTGGCTGCGCTCAACGATATGATTGCGAATACCACCTATGACTTTACTGGGTGTGTCGAAAGAGCGATGCGCAATTTCATCTAAAATTGTTCGGTCTTTTTCATGGCCAATGCCCACCCAAATGGGTACTGAACGCTTACACAGTAGGGAGGCCAAGTCATAATCATTTAAATATGCAAGATCATTAACGGCGCCACCACCACGAATAATGGCAATTAAGTCGGGTGCTGTATTGTAATCGTTGGCCCATTGTCTTAAAGCTTGAGCCAAAGCAGTTTGAATGCTCTGAGCTGCGGTATTGCCTTGGAAGGTTGCGGAGTGATAGACAAAGTTACACACCCCAGCATGTTGTAACGCATCTGCATCTTTTTTGAAGTCACCTAAACCTGCTGCATTTTCAGGAGCAATAACCAGTACTTGATTAATATCAAAGGGTGCAGGTAGTTGCTGATTTTTATGTATTAAGCCTTCAATACTGAGTTTTTCGATAATCTGTTGATAACGTCGAGCAAGATCACCCAATGTAAAACTAGAGTCGATTTCTTCAATATTGACAGAAAAACCATATTGCGGGTCAAAGCGGGCACGTACTTTTACCAAGACATTTAAGTCTCGACTGAGTTCAATGCCACTTTCACGTTCAAATTTTCCAACAACTTTGGCTGCCGTAAATTTCCAAATTGTGGCTTTGCAACTGGCGATGACTTTGTCGCTGTCTTGTTCTTTTTCAGCGAGTTCGAGGTAATAATGCCCACCTTTAATATTTAAATTACGAATTTCAGCTTTGACCCAAACCGCATCATCAAAGGCCAATTGAATGACTTCTTTGACTGCAGAGAGGTATTCGCTCAGGCTAAATTGTGCGTCGGACATAAGTTTAAATACGGGAAGATATAAATGAATATTCATTTAAATACTAAATAAATATTAAGCAAAAGCAAATGATCATTTCGGTGAATAAATTACATACATCGCTGAGCCAAGAATTACTTCAACACAAACTAAGCTATAGTCTTGATTTATTTCACGCGCAAAAGTTCATTCCAATTACTTAGGTAAGCCGGTGAGCAGAGATTTTGTTTCATACGCCATGTCGATGCTTCGTTTTGAGACAAGCCTAGAGAAACAAAGTGATGACCAAATCTTTTTTGAATATCGCCAACTGTATTGGATAATTTTTCACGTGCTTGCCGCTGGCTCATATCGCAAAAAAGATCAGGTACGAAACTTTGCTTGGGAATGAGTTCCATTAACACCACACCGGCTTTTTTATATTTAAAGCCCGCTTTAAATATTTTTTCCACCGCATGTGTTGCAGCTTGGGTAATAGTCAGTAAATCATCAGTATGTTCATTTAAGGTGATGGCGGTATAAGGTGCATACTTTTCAGTATTATTGAAACGACCTGTTTGAATATAGACCCCAACCATACGACATAAAGACTGATCTTCTCTTAGGCGAGTTACTGCTCGTGAAATATATAAGCGAATAGAGGCTTTAATATCCTCGAGTTCATAGACCGGTTGACCATAAGAACGACTGCTTAAAATTTGCTGTTTGCGCGGCGTATCTTGTTCAATATCAATGCAGGAAATACCTTGTAATTCACGTACAGTTTTTTCCATTACCACACTAAATTTTTGTCGAATATTTTTCGGATGTGCTTCAATTAAATCTAAAACATGTTGAATGCCCAATTGATTTAGAGCTTTCGTATGATTGCGACCAACACCCCAAACCTCAGATACAGGTGTTTGAGAAAGCAAAAGTTCTGATGAGCAAGGATCCATATCGATTAAATTGCACACCCCATTTAAATAAGCATTTTTTTTTGCTAAATGATTGGCGATCTTTGCCTCCGTTTTTGAACGTCCAATACCAACACAACAGGGCAGTCCTAACCATTTCCATACAGTTTCTTTGATCTGTTCTGCATAAGCAGTCAAATCAAATAGATCTTGATAAGCTGTTAAATCTAAAAAACATTCATCAATAGAATAAATTTCACGGTCTTCTGGGCCGACAAATAAGCCCAAAATATTCATAAAACGTCTCGACATTTCCGTATAAAGGGCATAATTACTGGATAGTACCTGTACTTGATGACGTTGAATCAGATCTTGTATTTGATAGACAGGCACGGCCATTTTAATGCCTAAATCTTTGGCTTCTTGACTACGTGATACAACACAGCCATCGTTATTGGATAAAACCACGACAGGGGATTGATTAAGCTTAGGGTTAAACACACGCTCACAACTGACGTAGCAGTTATTTACGTCAACCAACGCAAATACTTTATTTTCAGCTTTCATATTTAATTCTTATTATTAAGTGTGAGATGAGCGCTTATAGAGTTGCTTTAAGTTAAAAGTCACCACACCTTGTACAACGATAGATTCGCTATCATTGGGAATAATATGCTCATAGGCAGGATTTTCAGCCTTTAGCCAAATATCAGGCAATACTTTGTCGGCATCCCCAAAAATATTGGCGATTTCTTCTTTCGACATTTTTTCAGTCACCATTAGGCGCTTTAAGGTGATTTCACGATTATCAATTAAGGCAACCACAATGTCGCCATGTTTGGCTTTTAGGCTGCGATCAACCAAAAAAGTATCATTAATTTCAAAACCTGCATAAAGCAAAGACTCACTGTCGACATGAGCAATAAAGGTTGCAAGCGGATTAATCACCAGTAAATCATTGAGGTCTAAAGCTTTGTCGAATACGTCCTTGTTGGCAAAAGCAGGGCCAGCAGGAATGCGCTCTAAGGCCACAGGGATTTCAAGGCGAGATTGCTTTTGAATGGCTTGAACATTTAAGGACGAATTGAAAAATACTTGATCGGCAGACTGTTGCTCAAGTAAGGCATTAATGGTTGGACTTGGCTTTCCGTCACTTCCCATAAGCTGTTGTAGAGATGACCAAGCTTCATCCGAAAAATAAATCGGCAGTTTTTTTGACATATTTGCTCCTACGCAACGTGGCGTGTTTGAAGACAATTGATGTATTTAGAATAAGAGTTCAGCAAATGATTTACAAATATAAAAATGTCTTGAAAAACAATAGCACGACAACATAAGTCGTTTAAAAACAGGGCTTTATCTAAGTGATTATTTGGCTGAAATATAGTCGCATGCAAAGGTGTTTTACTGTTTGGAAGCAAGGACTACCGCGCATTTCACCGCTTGTCGTTTTATTCTAAATGAGTCATCTACATCGTGCTGATGTGCATGCTGTTCTAGATATAAATTCATTTAAAAAATGGCGAGACATGGATTAATGCGGTACAGATCAGGTAATTTAAATGACAAATCATGACCAATATTTTATATTGCCTCCTGAAAGGAGAGATTCATGAAAAAGTTGTTTGCTTTATCTGTGATTGCTGCGCTTGTGGGGTGTTCTGAAAAAGCACCATTAACCCCTGAACAGCAGTGGCAAGGCTATTGTAAGAGTGTAGGTAATGCTGCACGAACCATTATGCTAGATCGTCAAAATGCGATTGAAAAAGAAAAAGCTGTTGAACATGCTGCTAAAATTGAAGATGAGACCACTAAAAAGTTCATCATGGAAATTTTAGAAGAAGTTTACGCTTTACCTGAAGCTGAAATTAAGGCTGACGTTGAAGGCGCTCGTGAAAAAATCCGTGCAGAATTTACTGAAAAATGTATTGCGACGCCGCATACAGAAATGCCAGATTACAAACCGTTCTAAGGAACGGTTTTTTTAGGCCTTCAACAACTCAATATCATCTTATTTTAATAAAATAGCCTAAGTAAATTGATTAATAAATTGTCACATTTACTAAATCATAAATATAGAAATACTTATCTTTTTAATGAATAATGAAAAATATAATCAGAAGAAAACAGGAGTATCGAATGGACGTTATTGGATATATGCACCACGCAGATTTACTCCTAGAAGATGAACAGGGAGTCGCTATTATTGGTGGTGGAAATTATGTACTGAGCATCGGCGATAGAGTGGTTCTAAGACAAAAACTTAATGCTGAAAACGAGCGCTATTTAGTCGATATTAGCTTTGCGAGCAACCAACATCAGAGTACATGCCAAGACGAATGGTGTGTGAAATTTACAGGAAATAGAGCAGAACTACAGCAATATTTATCTGCCACCACTGTACACTAAGGTGGAATATGAAACACTATTGAGATCAGGCAACATTTAGTTGCCTTTTTTTACGAACAGATTTCAGCTAAAAGTTTAAAAAGTGATTGTTAAAATATCTATAAGTGCTGATTTTGCTTAATGTATAGGCAATATGACTATCATTTATTTATAAAATAATGGGCATCACGAAGAAACACTCTAGTTGCATTAACTTTTAACTGGAATTTTAGTAAAATTTAGCAGTCCATATTATTTGCGTAGCTTTATTTAAAGCAGGAATGCGTAAATAATTTTTTAAAAAAGAGGAATAACACCGTGCTAGAAGCTTACCGCCAACACGTTGAAGAACGTGCCGCACTCGGAGTCCCACCGAAGCCACTTGACGATGCTCAAACAGCTGCATTAGTTGAATTATTAAAAAACCCACCAGCTGGCGAAGAAGCATTTTTAGTTGATTTACTAGAAAACCGTGTTCCAGCGGGTGTTGACCAAGCTGCATACGTTAAAGCTGCTTTCTTAGCTGCTTTGGCAAAAGGCGAAGCGACTTCTCCACTAGTAACTAAAGAACGTGCGGTTTACCTACTAGGTACTATGCTTGGTGGTTATAACGTTGCTCCTTTAGTTGCACTTCTTGATGATGCAGAGCTTGCTGAATTAGCTGCAGAAGCACTTAAGAAAACTCTTCTTGTATTTGATGCGTTCCACGACATTGCTGATAAAGCAAAAGCGGGTAATGCAAATGCACAAGCAGTTATGCAATCTTGGGCTGACGCTGAATGGTTCACTAGCCGTAAAGATGTTCCTGAAGAAATCAAACTTACAGTTTTCAAAGTAACTGGCGAAACTAACACTGACGACTTGTCACCTGCACAAGACGCGTGGAGCCGTCCAGACATTCCGTTACACGCGAATGCAATGCTTAAAAACGTACGTGACGGTATCAATCCAGAAGTTCCTGGCGAAGTTGGTCCACTTAACCAAATTAAAGACCTTATCGCGAAAGGCAACCAAGTTGCTTACGTAGGTGACGTTGTTGGTACTGGTTCTTCTCGTAAGTCAGCAACTAACTCTGTACTTTGGTTCTTCGGTGACGAAATTGCTCACATCCCGAACAAAAAAGACGGTGGTTACTGCTTAGGTTCTAAAATCGCTCCGATTTTCTTCAACACTATGGAAGACGCTGGTGCGTTACCTGTAGAGATTGACGTTGCGAACATGAACATGGGCGACGAAATCGTTCTTAAGATCGATCACGCTGCTGCTAAAGTAACTGCGTTCAAAGACGGCGCTCAAATCGCTGAATCTGAACTTAAAACTCCAGTTCTTCTAGACGAAGTACGTGCTGGTGGCCGTATCAACCTTATCGTTGGTCGTGGTTTAACAACTAAAGCGCGTGAAGCTCTTGGTCTTGCACCTTCAACTTTATTCCGTACTCCAGTTCAACCTGCAGCTACTGGTAAAGGCTTCACTCAAGCTCAAAAAATGGTTGGTCGCGCTTGTGGTCTTCCTGAAGGTCAAGGTGTACTTCCAGGTACTTACTGCGAACCTAAGATGACGACTGTTGGTTCTCAAGATACAACAGGTCCAATGACTCGTGACGAACTTAAAGATCTTGCTTGCCTAGGCTTCTCTGCTGACCTCGTTATGCAATCTTTCTGTCATACAGCTGCGTATCCAAAACCAGTTGACGTTCAAATGCAGCACACGCTTCCTGATTTCATCATGAACCGTGGCGGTGTTTCTCTACGTCCAGGCGACGGTATTATCCACTCTTGGTTAAACCGTATGCTTCTTCCAGATACAGTTGGTACTGGTGGTGACTCGCATACTCGTTTCCCAATCGGTATTTCATTCCCAGCGGGTTCTGGTCTTGTAGCGTTTGCTGCTGCAACTGGCGTTATGCCACTAGACATGCCTGAGTCTGTACTTGTTAAGTTCAAAGGTAAAATGCAACCTGGTATCACTCTACGTGACCTAGTACATGCGATTCCTTACGTTGCGATCCAAGAAGGCGACTTAACTGTAGAGAAAAAAGGTAAGAAAAACATCTTCTCTGGCCGTATCCTTGAGATCGACCTTACAGAAATGGAAACTGACCTTACTGTTGAGCAAGCGTTCGAACTTTCTGACGCATCTGCTGAACGTTCAGCTGCTGGTTGTTCTATCACGCTTTCTGAAGAGAAAGTTGCTGAATACCTTAAATCAAACATTACTATGTTGAAATGGATGATTTCTGAAGGTTATGGCGATGCTCGTACAATGGCGCGCCGTGTAGAGAACATGGAAAAATGGTTAGCTAACCCATCACTTCTTAAAGCTGATGCTGACGCTGAATACACTAAAGTGTACGAAATCGACCTTTCTACAATTACTGAACCAGTTCTTTGCTGCCCGAATGACCCAGATGACGCTAAATTGCTTTCTGACGTTCAAGGCGTGAAAATTGACGAAGTATTCGTTGGTTCATGTATGACTAACATCGGTCACTTCCGTGCAGCTGGTAAACTTCTAGACAAAGTTCCTGGTGGTTCTTTATCTACTCGTCTATGGTTGGCTCCTCCAACTCGTATGGACGAACGTCAATTGATGGAAGAAGGTTTCTATAACATCTATGGTAAAGCTGGCGCTCGTACAGAAATGCCAGGTTGTTCATTATGTATGGGTAACCAAGCACGTGTAGCTCCGAACACTACTTGTGTATCGACTTCTACTCGTAACTTCCCGAACCGTTTAGGTCAAGGTGCGAACGTTTACTTAGCCTCTGCTGAGCTTGCTTCTGTTGCTGCTGTACTTGGTAAATTACCAACTCCAGCTGAGTACCAAGAATACGCAGCTCAAATTGATAGCATGTCTGCAGACATCTATCAATACTTAAGCTTCGACAAAATGGGCGACTATACTGACGCTGCTAAAGACGTTGATACGAAGAAAATTGCTGCTGCTCAATTGTCTTAATTAATTGATAATTAAGCAATAAGCGGTATAAGATAAGGGCTGAGTAATCAGCCCTTATTTTTTGAGTATTTAAATGCAAGAATACATTGATAAGTTAATAAAGCAGACTGTAGAAATTATTAATAAAAATAAAGCTCATGGGGATTTTTTTAATTTATTGATGTTATCAGGTGTTGGGAGTAGTGAAGTATTTACACATACACCTATTCTTAAAGAATTATTAGATCCAAACGGAACACACGGGCAAAAGGATTTATTTTTAAAAAGTTTCATTAGTTATTTTAAGTTGGATTTTGAGATAGATAATTTCTTTTCTATTAAAAGGGAATTTAGGTGTGCGCAAGGTCAAATTGATTTGTTGTTAGAGAATAAAAATAAGGCGATAATAATAGAAAATAAGATTTATGCAGGGGATCAAAGTAAACAGTTAAATAGATACTATGATTATTGTATTGAGAAGAAAAAAGCACCTTCAATCATATATCTTACTTTACAAGGCAATAAACCTTCTCAATCATCTTTAGGTAAAATAATAAATAAGGATGATAAATACTTTTTAATAACTAACAATGAAATAAATTCTATAGATTTACAATGTTTGAGTTATAAAGAAGATATAACAAAATGGCTTGAAAATCATATTTTATATTTGGTTAAAGAAACTCCTAATATAGAGTCTGCAATTAGACAATATTTAAATTTGTTAAAAATTTTGACTGGCGAATTGATAACAGTAAATAAGGAATTGAAAAAGATGTTAGTTGATATAACACCTGTTGAATTAGAAGCAATCAGAAAGCTATCTACTCAATTTAATAGTAGCGCATATCGTGGCGAATTGCTTTTTAAATTATTTGAATATGTTGAAAGCAAATTTTTAGAAACGGGAAATTTTGAAAAATCATCAGAATTTAAGAGTATCCACTACACAGCTAATAATTGTAAAAAGTGGTTTAAGCAAATTAGTAATTCAAATCCTGCTGCAGAAAGGGATGTTATAGGCTGTGTATTGAAAAGTAAGAAAAGGCCAGACATTAATTTTATATTTGTAGCTGCAACAGATTATTTTCACTATGGAATTGCTTTATCTGAAGAAAGTTCCACTAAATTGGAAGATATATTAAAACTTAACCCGACATGGGGAGAGCCTAAATATTGGAAAAAGATTCCTAACGGATGGGTTAGTAAAGCTATAGGTGATTTAAGAGGCTTTTCGGGCGATGCCTTTAAATTATTATCAATCAAAGATAATAAGGATTTAAATGATTTTATTAATGATTGTTTAAGTGAGTTGGATCTATTAATTCATTTATGAAAATAGGTATATTTTGGTACTTTCAAAACCAAATCATTGGCATTGAACACAATTTTAATCAATCAGATCAAAAATTCCTTGGTCTGATTGATATTACATACAATGATGTTGAGTATTGGAAAACATTAAAACACACTTTTCCAAATCTACAAGAATTTGAATATGAAAATGTTCCACCTATGAAAGTCATATATAACGTCAAAAAAAAACTATGTCTATATGAACATTAAATTACTCAAAGCAGCGATAGCAAAATTGGATGCTGCATTTTTTAACTAGATTTTGAGTTTGCTATTTGGATGTAATCTCCGCACTTTATAACTTAAACTTTACAGTTGGCTCATTCGATCGTTCAATCCACGTATATTTAAATAAATGAAAAGTTGAAGTAAATACATGGCAAAAAAATCCCGTTTCCTCTGTATCGGTGGCTTCCTCAACGGAACTCAAGTCAAAGACCAAGGTGACAGCTTTGTCTGTGTCGAAAATGGTAAACAGGTGAATTACCATAAAAAGGAAATCTTCCATCAAGATGCTTGGGATCATGATTATTATGTTTGTGAAAGTACGACAGACCAGCAAGCACACAATTGGGTTTATGATATTCCATCGTATTAATTGAATCTATTTAGGACATAAATTAAACAATTACTAGAAACAATAACTTGCATAACATTTCTAAAATTGACTTTTCATACTGTTTTCCTAAAACTGTATGAAAATAAAGCTAATAGGGAATGTTATGAATTATGAAATCGATGCCTTTGGCACCTTGGTGATTGCAGTATTTTTTCTTTTTATTGGGCGGTATCTTGTTAGTAAAATTAGCTTCTTTAGAAACTATAACTTACCTGAGCCTGTAATCGGCGGTCTAATCGCAGCGATTACAGCTTTTATTCTCTATAAATTTTTTAATATCAGTGCCACATTTGACTCAGAAATTCAAACCATTCTGATGCTGATGTTCTTTACCTCTGTTGGTTTAAGTGCAGACTTTACCAAGCTCAAAGAAGGTGGGAAATCACTGCTGATCTTTCTGGTCTGTGTCATTCTATTTGTAGTTGTACAAAATGCGGTTGGCATGAGTTTAGCCACAGCACTTGGGCTTGATCCATTGATTGGTCTGATTGTCGGTTCTGTTACCTTAACGGGTGGACATGGTACTGCCGGTGCTTGGGGTGAAGTGCTTGAAACTCAATATGGAATACAGGGGGCAATTGTCCTCGGAATGGCAAGTGCTACTTTTGGTTTGGTTATTGGTGGGCTTGTGGGTGGTCCGGTTGCCAAATTCTTGATTAAACGAAATCAGTTGGCAGAGACAGTAGCGCAAGAGACCAATGAACAACAACTCGATACTAGCATCAACACCGCACCCTTCGAATATCCAAAGAAAACCCGGTTGATTACAGCCAGTAATGCAGTGTCGACTTTGGGGATGTTTGCACTATGTATATTTGTTGCGAATGAAATGACAGAGATCAGTCAGGGAAGATGGTTTGAACTACCGACCTTTGTCTGGGCTTTAGGGACAGGGGTGATTGTACGTAACTTCCTAGAGCATGTACTGAAAGTCGATATTTTCGACCGTGCCATTGATGTATTCGGAAATGCGTCATTATCCCTGTATTTATCTATGGCTTTACTGTCACTGCAACTCTGGTTACTGGCCGATTTGGCAGGCCCGCTCATTACCATTTTGTTTGCGCAGACAGCGGTACTGATTTTATTTACCGCAATTGTGACCTTTAGGATTATGGGAAAAAATTACGATGCAGCCGTATTGGTAGCAGGGCATTGTGGTTTTGGTATGGGAGCAACCCCGACTGCGATTGCCAATATTCAGGCAGTTACCAATAGCTATGGTCCATCGCACAAAGCCTTTTTGATCGTACCGCTATGTGGTGCATTTTTTATTGATATTGTGAATGCTGTGGTGATTCAGAGTATCATTGCATTTTTCGGTTAAATTTTAATACGACTTCAAAATCATATAGACATTAAAAAGCCCCATGGTTAGGGGCTAGTCGTATCACTCGCGTGATACTCATATAAGGCTCATCTCATACTGCGTATATTAAAACACATTGACAAAAAAATTTCAGCATTTACTCAATCATCATCAAGTCAGCACTACTCGCCGATTTTAATTGGCGTAAAGCAAAAATAGAACGTGTATGGCGAATGCCTTTCATTGAATATAATGTTTTACGCAAAAAACGTTCATAGTGTTCTGCATTTTTAACGGCAACTTTCACTAAATAATCATAATCGCCTGTCACCAAATGTGCTTCTACAACTTCTGGCATGTTGGCGAGCGTTTCACTAAATTGATCAAGTATTTCATCATCATGGCGTTCTAAAGTAATTTCAATGAAAAACAGCTCATTAATACCAATGGCTTTGGGATTGATATTTGCAGTGTAGCCATCAATGATTTTCAAATTTTCTAGGCGTTTTAAACGTGTCCAACAAGGGGAGGATGATAATCCTACACGTTCTGAAAGTTGTGCAATTGTGAGTCTTCCATCTACTCTGAGTGCAGATAAAATTAGACGATCAATTCTGTCCAAGTTGTGACGAGTTTCATTCATGCCAAAAAAGAATAAAAATGAGAAAAATAAGTTATAACACTTTTTAAGCTTGAGGATTGTTGAATATAAAGACAGTTAACATTTATCTAAAAAATTAAAAAGTAGAGATGAAGAGAAGATGTTAGGTGAGCGTATATGAGAAAAAGAGCCACCCAGCTGGATTACGAACTGAGTGACTTAAAACTTAAATGTGTAATTCTTTTTCAATAATCGGCCATAAATTTTTATGTGATGATTTAAACATCAGCATATGTCCAATCGCTTTATGACCTGTTGCTTTTGGATTTAGTTCAATCATATCTGTTGGTGCATTGGGGTATAAACGTAGTAGATCTTTTACATTGGCTTTAGTCGCAATTTCATCATCAGTACTCCAAACCGCAGTAATTGGGCAATTTACTTGCGCATGAAAATCCTGTTGCACAGTTTTGCCGAGTGCATTGAGGACATAACCCGGTTTACTACAAAATTGAGCCCATTCACGTGCTACGTCTTTAGGCAGGTTTTCACCCATGCCAATAGCATTGGTTGGGCCATAACCTAAGGTATAGCGTGCAATTGGAAAAATTACATTGAACATCACTGGCGCAAGTAATTTGGTGCGACCCTTTAAGTCTTTTATATGACCGGTTGAACCTGAAACAGCCACGACTTTTGCGACCTTATTATAATTTGGAACAATCCCTAAAAGCTGACCGCCAGCACTATGACCCAATATAATCACTTGTGCTGCTTGTGTTTTATTGATGAGCGTATCAATTGCTGCTGGAATATCAAGTTGACCCCATTGCACAATGCTAGCTGTAGATTGCTTCAATGGACCATGTAGTGATTCACCAATGCCACGAAAGTCAAAAACCAAAACATCATGACCTTGTTCAGTCAACCAAGTTGCATAACTATTGTAAAAGGTCTTGGTAATGCCTGTTGCTGGGCAAATCAAAATAGGTAGAGCATGTTTAGAAGTAGTTTGATGCGGATAGAAACGAGCACTTAGCTCATAACCATCGTTGCAATGTATGGAAAGATTTTCGAAAGAAGACATAATTTCTATCTATAGAAGGTGGTCAATTAATTTATAATTTACATAAGTTCCAAAAAGAAACTTGATTAAAATATGACTCTAAAGTCATGTCAGATCTGAAAATATCAATGACAATGGCTAGTAATGGGAAATTAAATTTAAAAAATAAAGAGTGTGATATGGACCTAACTCAAATGACATGGGCTGTCAAAATTGCAATTATTTTTAGTGGAATATTTTTATGGGTAGGAATGCTAACGGGTGTATGGAAATACATTCAGATTCGTAATTCTGAACAATCAAGAGCACACTATTATGTTGATATTGCACATCGAAGCAGCTTGCTTTACGCACCTGCGAGTTTGATTCTTGCAGTTTTAGCATATTTTTCAATATTTTCAGCTGCACTCAATTTACTATTTGTGCTGATTAATGTCGCATTTTTTAGCTTCTCAATATTGAGCTACATATTGCATGGATTTCTAAAAGATACGACTAATCAATTTAAGACTCCGCATATGGTGGGTAAGTGGCATTTACCGAATATATTAATGAGCTTTGCCATGATCTTACTGATTGTTGCGGAGTTAGGTGGAACATTTGGATTGCTGTTGGGTACGGCGTTGAATTTTATCCGTTAATTAATCAATTGATTGTGTATTTCGCCTAATATTATTGTTTTATAAAATTTTATAAATGGATTTGTGCGTTGAAGCTTAAGAAGTATTGAAAACGAAGAGGGGGATTTTGATTGAGATCTGATGTGAAGTTTAATGTTTTTTATTTATCATTTTTTTAGTTTTTAACTAGAACTTTCTTTTTTCAAGATGGATGATGACTCATCCATCTTCTAACTTAAAATTCTGTTGTTTTACGCTTTCGATACTTATGATCAATGACTGCCCAGAAGTAGAATGCGACCGATACAATCAGCGCGTATGCGAAGTATTCAGGTCTTAAATTTCCTTGAATTAAGCCTTGAATGAGTAACGTTAGCATCAGAGCAATAGTGGTGCTCATATACGTCACCATATTCTTATTGGCCTTCAGAGCGTTAATGAAGAATTGCTTTTTGAAATGTACTGATAACATCTCCACCCCTCCTTATTGTTGTGTACCAAAACCGATGATTTTGGTCTAGATTGATTTACTGTTGTACTTCTTATTCAGAAGTATTTCAATAGCAAATGTCATTATTTTGTCATAAAACTATGTTAGATCATCGTATAAGAATAATAGTTTTATTCATATAATAAATATCGTGTGTCGTATTGTGCTGCAAAGTTGGTGAATGAAATGTTCACGATATTTATAATGATAAATAAAGCAATTAACGTACCAGATATGACCAAGTGTTTATGGCGCGAAACCAATAACTATAAGTCGATATTGTGGATATAGAATGGAGCGTATATTTCAATCTGTATGGTAAAAGTAACTGAATTTTAATAATAAAAATATTTTTTTATTCTGACATGGTGTTGTGTGATGCCATCTTATTAGGTTTGAAGCTGCTTATCACTAACTTTTAGAGGTTCTTCAGTGCTGCAGTTTGGGACAAATAAATGTCTGTTTGGGTAAAACAAGACAATTATGTGTCACATATAAAATCATCATTCGGGTAAAACTCAGATTTTAGACAAGCTATAAAAGGTTATTTTTTAACTTTGTCGAATACGGCAGCAATCACTAACACAATTAGAGATGGGATTAACCATGCTAAATTTTGTTGAGCAAGTGGAAGGTTTGCAATAAAACTTGGTAGCGCATTTTCAAAACCAGCGACTTTTAAACCATCAAAGATACCGAATATGAAAGCAATTGCAGTAACAGGCGCTACAACACGGGCAGGCTTATTCCAAAATTTTGAACAGAAGCTGAGTAGAATAACCGCAATCGCTGGTGGGTAAATTGCACTTAATACAGGTACAGACACCGCAATGAGTTTGGTTAAACCTAAGTTTGAAATGAGTAAAGAGAATCCAACTAAAATAAATACAAATATTTTGTAAGGGATTTTAGTGAGTTCAGAGAAATATTCAGCACATGCGCAAGTTAGGCCAATTGCTGTCACCATACATGCAATAAAAATCATTGCAGAGAGGAAGTAAGCGCCCATATCACCAAAGGCATGTTGTACATAAGCATGTAAAATAACGGCACCATTGGTCGCATTTGGTGCGATTTCATGACTGCCCATGCCCAGCTTAAACAAGCTGATATAAACCAGTATTAAACCAATACCTGAAATAATGCTGGCAATAACTGCGTATTTAGTTACCAGTTTGCTGTCTGTTACACCACGTGAAGTGATGGCTTTGACAATTACAATACCGAATACCAATGCACCAAGCGTATCCATAGTTAAGTAGCCATTTACAACACCTTCAGAGACAGGTGATGCAACATAGTTACCAATTGCAGGTGGGATGATACCAGCAGGGATAAAGAACGCTGAAATACCTAAGATAATTAAACCTAGGATTTTCAATGGTGAAAGGAAGTAACCTACTGTATCCAAAATTTTATTTGGATAAAGTGAAACAATGGTCACTAAAGAAAAATAAATAACACTATAAATTAATAGGCTACTTGATGAGTTGCCAAAGTATGAAGAAAAACCAATTTCATAAGAAACGGTTGCAGTACGAGGTGTAGCAAATAAAGGACCTACAGCTAAGTAGCACGCAACAGTCAGTAAAATACTGGCAGCTTTACCAAGCGGCGAACTTAAAATCTGAATCGAACCTTCTACACGCGACAAAGCAATAATCGTGATCACAGGTAGACCAACTGCAGTAATTAGGAAACCAAATGCAGCTAACCAAACATGTTCACCCGCTTGCTGAGCGACAATCGGTGGGAAAATAATATTGCCCGCACCAATAAACAGTGCGAAGGTCATAAAACCTAAGGCAACAATATCCCGAGTACGGAGACTTGTCATAAAGGGAGATGAACTTAGAAAAAAGGCAATTTTAGTGCAATTGTGTGCTTTTTTGGAGCTTAATTTATAAGTGTTATGCTAAAAATTTATAATATTTTTCATGAATATATTAAAAGTTAAAATTAGTTCTATTTATACATTTGAAAACTAATGGAAAATATTTGAAATATTAATCTTTGGGTGAAATTATCAATATTGTTATATGTTTTTTCGATTAATTGGTTGCTTTAAAAATCATCAATGTATCGCTTAAATAGATCGCTTTGAAAGGTAAAAGCATTGATGAATAAAACAAAAAATATCTAAAAGGTCTATAATTCAGCTTATCAAAATTAGAGGATGTCCAGATGAACGCTTCCAAAATCACGATTAAAACCGAGCAAGACATTGAAAAATTACGTATTTCAGGACGACTTGCCGCACAGGTTTTAGAAATGATCGGGGAGTATGTCAAGCCTGGTGTGACGACAGAATATCTAGATGACATCTGTAATGACTATATTGTAAATACTTTGAAAGTAATTCCTGCCAATGTGGGCTATTATGGTTATACCAAAACCACCTGTATTTCACCGAATGAAGTGATTTGTCATGGTATCCCGTCGAAAGATACGGTTTTGCAAGATGGCGATATTATTAATATCGACGTTGCGATCATTAAAGATGGCTACTATGGCGATACTAGTCGTATGTACTATGTTGGAACAGTTACTCCCGCTGCGAAAAAGTTAGTAGAAACCACTTATGAAGCGATGGTTGCAGGTATTCATGCGGTAAAACCAGGTGCAACATTAGGTGATGTAGGTTTTGCTATTCAAACTGTTGCGCACCGTGAAGGTTATAGTGTTGTGCGTGAATATTGTGGTCACGGTATTGGTAAGGTTTACCATGAGCAACCAAGCGTTTTACATTATGGTCAACCAGGCCAGGGTGTTATTTTGAAAAAAGGTATGGTGTTTACAATCGAACCAATGATCAATTTAGGTAAAGCGCGTACTAAAGAGTTGAAAGATGGTTGGACAGTGGTTACTGCTGACCGTTCGTTATCAGCACAATGGGAACACATGGTTGTTGTAACTGATACAGGCTTTGAATTGTTATCACCTTGGCCAGAAGGTACAGGTAGCTATCCTGCAATTTAATTATACGATCTCGAAATTCTATAATTTGACCCAAAAGGTATTGATTTGATTGAGTTTTAGACTTTAGTCTAAAGTTTGTGTGTCTAATTCACATAAATAGACAAAAACGCTAAATCAAACGCTTAGACGGTTGAATTATCTGGTGTTGAAAGTTTGATCAATTTTAATTAAGAGTTTTTAACGATTTAGCTGAACATCATTGTATCTATACAATGCGATATACAGATTCTGCTGTAGTTTCTGAACTTTTAAAAGTTTCGCTTACCCACCACGTGGGTAAGCTTTTTTTTGTCTCAAATTTGGCAATTTTAATGTTTACTGAGTTTTTCAACTAAATAATCAATAAATACACGTACGGCAGGGAGTAAGCCTCGACGTGAAGGATAAACGGCATGGAAAATTCCGTGTGCAGAACGCCATTCGGGTAGAACTCGCACTAAAGCACCTGATTTGACATGATCTGCGACTATGCTGTCGGGCAATAACACTACGCCACAGTCTTGGCAGGCTAAAGAGGCGAGCATTGAAAGATCAGAGCCCATAACGGTTGGGTTGACTTTAATTTTTTTCTGATGATGATTTGCATCACTGACCACAATGTGTTGGTCGAGATGTTCATCTGCCATGCTCAAAATTTGGTGTTGTGCTAAATCTTCAGGTTGTTTTAAGTCGCCAAATTGGTTGAGATAGGCTTTGCTAGCAAAAAGGTGTTGCTCGATATTTTCAAATTTACGGATAACTAGGTTTGGATCGTCGTCTAGGTTTGAACGCACACGAAGTGCTAAGTCAAAACCTTCGTTAATAATGTCAACTCGACGGTTAGTCACCATCATTTGAACTTTAATTTCAGGATAGCGCTTTAAAAACTCAGGCAAATACTTGGTCATTTCATTTTGTGCAATTGACACTGGAATACTGACTTTGATCAAGCCACGGGGTTGAGTGCTCAAATGATCGACTAAATCATGTGCTGCTTGAGCAGCATTCATCATAACTTGGGCATGGCGGTATATATTCATGCCAATGTCAGTCACTGCAAAATGGCGCGAACTACGTTGAATTAGTCGAACACCTAAACGTTCTTCTAGATTATAGACCCGTCTACTCAACTTGGATTTTGGAATATCCGTTGCACGTTCGGCAGCACTAAATCCACCATGTTCAACCACTTGAGCAAAACAATAAAAATCATCCAGATCGCTGAGCACTTATTTGTATTCCATATTTGCAACAATGTTGTTAATTAACTGGAATTGTTGCATTAAGTCAATTTTCATATTGTTAATTTCACTGTATTTCAAAGCAAGATTTTGCAAGACTAAAGTCGGGTTAACGTCTTAGCACTTTCGCATTAGCATGACTTTAAAATAAATTTGTTGCCAACGTATTCATAATTCTAAACATTCACATCAACTTCAGTGAAATGTATAGAGAGAAAACTCAGCATTTACGAAAAGATTTAAACCGACATTAAAGGACAATGTCATGGAATTAAGACATTTACGTTACTTTGTCGCAGTTGTAGAAGAGCAGAGTTTCACAAAGGCTGCTGAAAAACTATTTATTGCTCAACCGCCTTTAAGTCGCCAAATCCAAAATTTGGAAGAAGAACTAGGTGCACAACTGTTTGAACGAGGTAGCCGACCTTTAAGAACCACAACGATCGGTCGTTTCTTTTATCAGCAAGCGGTCAAGTTGTTGTCAAATGCGGAAGAAATTAAATTAATTACTCAACGTGCCAGTGCAACAGAGCGCACAATCAATATTGGTTATGGTGGTTCGTTGTTGTGTGGGCTATTGCCACGGATTGTGTATCTCTATCGTCAGCAATACCCACATTCAAATATTAATTTAATTGAACTGAACGCCATTGATCAAATTCAGGCTTTAAAAGAAGGTCGTGTGGATGCATGCTTTAGTCGAGTCCGTGTTTCTGATCTAGCTATTAAAAGGGTTTTGCTGCGAGAAGAACCATTGATTGCGGCGGTACATTCGAGTCATCCGCTTTCTACTCAAAAAAGCATTTCTTTGAATAACTTAAAGGATGAGCAAATTTTTGTGTACCCACCAAGTGATGGCCAAAGTTATGCGACACAGATTAAATCTTTATTTTTAGAATATGGAATGGAACCTAAGCGCTTCAGTACTCAAGCAGATTTACAACAATCTTTGGGTATGGTTGCGGCAGGTGAAGGTATTTGTATCGTGCCTGAGTCAGTAAGAATCATGCAATTTAGACATGTTAATTACGTAAAGCTCTCTGATAGCGCTGCGATGAGTCCAATTTACTTAATTGTGCGTAATGATGATGAAGGTGAATTGGCACGCCCATTATTCGATTGTGTTTATCAAGTTTATGATCTTGAAGCAATTGAATATGATCGTCGGGTATTTTAATAAATGATGTAGAAACGCATCTCAATACGTAAATAAAAGGCTCGATCAAAATTGAGCCTTTTTTGATTGGTTCTTTATGCAGTATTACTTTTTCTGAGGAATTTTGAAATTTCACGTTTAAACTTCAGCGGCTCAGTCAGTAAAGGGGTGTGTCCTGATTTTTGAAAAATAACTTGTTCTGCATTGGCTAGTCGATTCGCAATTAGATTTTGCCCCCGTGCAGAATAAAGGATAGATTGCTTGCCTGTGAAAAAAGTCGTGGGTGCGACTAAATCGGCAAGAGCATCCCGATAATCTTCTTTATGATTTAAATAATTTTGAATGTACCAATATAAATACGCCACACTTTGAGAAGGTAACATTAATTTTTGAAGCAATGGTTGATTATAGGCAAAGCGAAAAGCACTCAGTGCATAAGGATTACTATTTTGTAGGTTGATAAAACGCAGCCAAGCATTGATCAATTGTTGTCGGTCTTGTCGGTTTAGATGCTGCGCAAAAGGCGTTGATAAATTTGGTGCGAGGACTTTTGATATGTCTTCTAATATAGCTAAAAATTCAGCATGTCGTTTACCGTATAAACCATACTGCCAATCATCATCTACACTAATTTTAGGCGTTTGATCGATATGCAAGTAATGCTTAATTTTGGATGCGAAATTGCCGTATTTCAGACCATGCATGGTGGTGGTTGCCCCCATCGAATAAGCAATAACGGTAATTCTTTCGACAGGAAGTTGATTGACTAAGCACTCAATATCGCGCCAATGGCTAGAGATTGTATCAAGCTCAGGAATTTTACAGTTTTTTGAACCACCAAAACCCCGCCAGTCTGGAATGATGAATTTAAAGTTTTTACGTTGAGCAAATAGAAAAGGATGCCATTGCCAGCTTTGCATGCCTAAACCAGATAACACCAATATTGGTTCACCTTGGCCGTATTCTCGTACAAATAGCTGTTCGCCATCAGGCATTGTATAGTGCGGCATGTGATTGTCCTTTTTATCTTTTTGTTTTAACGATTAAATTTGTGTAGTTGTGGAATGATGGTTTCTAACCATTTTATCCATCCCATTTCTAAGTCGATACCCAATTGTAAAATCATTTTATGAATATA
The DNA here is from genome assembly GCF_013417785.1 of Acinetobacter sp. YH12227. Taxonomy (NCBI): domain Bacteria; kingdom Pseudomonadati; phylum Pseudomonadota; class Gammaproteobacteria; order Moraxellales; family Moraxellaceae; genus Acinetobacter; species Acinetobacter sp. YH12227. Next base: position 20,332 of record NZ_VPDH01000010.1, read on the forward strand.
CAGGGTACGGTCATCATCATGCGCATTAGCAAAGTCTTTTGCAAAAATAGACTGGTAGGTTTTTAGTTTTTCTTTGTGAATTTCAAGATGACGCTCTAATTCAGGTAGAACTGCATTACTTTCCAGTTGTGCTTCTGCACGTAAACGCACCATGAGTTCTTCACGTAATTGTGCAGGTGGGCTTTGTTCAACCATCCAATTGGCCAATTCTGTTCGTCCTAAAAGTTCAACCTGATAGGTCTTTTTACGGGTATGGCTTAAGTCATCTTCAATGGTGCTAATCCAGCCTTTTTGCATCATGCCACTGAGTTCACGATAGATTTGTTGATGTGTTGCATTCCAAAAAAAGCCCATAGAGCGATCAAAACGACGGGCGAGGTCAATACCTGTACTCGGTTTTTCCATCAAGCTCGTAAGTAAAACATGGGCCAAAGACATATACAGCTCAGTCAAAAAGTTTTGTGAGATTTATTATGCAACATGTTGCATAAAAATCAAATCTCGCATATAAATTAGTGCAACAAGTTGCATAATGTTTTGTGTTAGATTTAAATAATGGACAAAATCAACAGCAAAGCATCATAAAAATAGCCAGCTTTCCAGCACGCTAAGGAGTAAAAATGTCAAATTATCCAAATTTATTGGCACCACTAGACTTGGGTTTTACCACCCTAAAAAACCGCGTATTAATGGGTTCAATGCATATTGGACTTGAAGAAGCACCAGGTGGTTATGAACGTATGGCTGCTTTTTATGCGGAACGAGCTAAAGGCGGTGTTGGGCTAATTGTGACTGGTGGTATTTCTCCCAATGATGATGGTGTGACCTTTGCTGGTGGCTCAAAATTAGATTCTTTGGCTGAAGCTGAAAAGCATAAAGTGATTACCCAAGCGGTGCATGAGGCTGGCGGTAAAATTGCCATGCAAATTTTGCATACAGGGCGATATTCATATCAAGCAGATAATGTAGCACCATCTGCGATTCAAGCACCGATTAATCCAGTGAAGCCGCATGCACTTACAACAGCAGAAGTTGTACGTACTATTAATGACTTTGCAACTTGCGCAGGCTATGCACAAAAAGCGGGTTATGACGGTGTTGAAATTATGGGATCGGAAGGTTATCTCATTAATGAATTTATTGCTGCACGTACCAACCATCGTGATGATGAATGGGGGGGCAGTTACGAACAACGTATTCGTTTTCCAATTGAGATCGTCCGTCGTACCCGTGAATTGGTCGGCGAAAATTTTATTATTATTTACCGTTTGTCTATGTTGGACTTGGTTGATGGTGGTTCAACATTTGAAGAAGTTGTACAACTGGCGAAAGAAATTGAAAAAGCCGGGGCAACGATTATTAATACTGGCATTGGTTGGCATGAAGCACGTATCCCAACCATTGCGACCAAAGTACCACGAGCGGCATTTACTTGGGTGACAGAAAAATTAAAAGGCGAAGTAAAAGTACCTTTAATTACATCAAATCGTATTAATACGCCTGAAATGGCAGAGCATGTATTGGCATCAGGCCATGCTGATATGGTGTCTATGGCACGTCCAATGTTAGCAGATCCATTCTTTGTTGAAAAAGCTGAACAGGGTCGCAGTGATGAAATCAATACTTGTATTGGTTGTAACCAAGCATGCTTAGATCATATTTTCTCAATGAAAATTGCAACTTGTTTAGTGAATCCACAAGCATGTTATGAAACAGAACTGATTTTTAAAGAAACATCGACAACTAAAAATATTGCAGTCATTGGTGCTGGCCCAGCAGGTTTAAGCTTTGCAACTTATGCTGCCGAACGTGGACATAATGTCACTATTTTTGAAGCATCCAATCAAATTGGTGGTCAGTTTAATATTGCAAAAACCATTCCTGGTAAAGAAGAGTTTTATGAAACCTTACGTTATTTCAAACGTAAAATTGAACTCTTACCGCAAATTAAATTGGTGTTGAACCATACTGCAACTTTTGATGAATTAGTGAAATCTGAGTTTGATGACATTGTGGTCGCAACAGGTGTAACACCGCGTCATCTGCAAATTGAGGGGATTGATCATCCAAAAGTGTTGAGCTATTTACAAGTGTTAAAAGAGCGTCAGCCAGTTGGAAAACGTGTTGCCATTATTGGTGCAGGGGGTATTGGTTTTGATACCGCAGAATACTTAACCCATGAAGGTGAAAGTGGTAGTTTGAACCCACAAAAATTCTATAATGAATGGGGTATTGATACGACCTATGCACAAGTTGGTGGTTTAAAACACCCAGATGTAGAAACCTCACCACGTGAAGTGTATTTATTACAACGTAAGGCTAAGTCTGTAGGTGCAGGCTTGGGTAAAACCACAGGTTGGATTCATCGTACTGGATTAAAACATCGTGATGTAAAAATGATTGCTGGTGCAAGTTACGACAAAATTGATGATCAAGGTTTACATATCACGGTAGATGGTCAGCCGCGTGTGCTGGAAGTCGATAACGTCGTGATTTGTGCGGGTCAGGAATCTTACACGGCGATGTACGAGCAATTACAAGCTGAAGGTAAAAATGTGCATTTAATTGGCGGTGCGAAAGAGGCAGGTGAGCTAGATGCTAAACGCGCAATTCGTCAAGGTGCTGAATTGGCCGCGATTATCTAAGCTGGTTTGGCATAAACAATCGTTTAAATTCTGCTAAATCCTCTGCTTGTTGGCGGAGGATTTAACAACTGTATTGATTTCAATAACTTAGATATTTAATTAAAAATAGGAACTTTTGCACAGTACATTTGTTTTGAATGTGCTGTGCATGAGCAATGATAAGGAAAAATACATGAGCATTGAAACAACAAAAAAATCTCTTGCACGTTGGCATGAAATGTTAAATAACCGAGATATGGCTATTTTGGATGAATTATTAGCAGAGGATGTGGTGTTTCGTTCACCTGTTGCTTTTAATCCTTATCCGGGGAAGCAAGTGGTCACTTTTATTTTGACCAATGTCATTCAAATTTTTGAAAACTTTACTTACCACCGTGAGTTTTATAGTGAAGATGGCCTCAATGTTGTACTTGAGTTTTCTGCGAATGTTGGCGAAAAGAAACTGAAAGGCATAGATATGATTCAATTTAACCAACACGGTCAGATTGTAGATTTTGAAGTAATGTTACGTCCAAAAAGTGGCTTAGAAGCATTAGCTGCAAAAATGGGTGAGCGTTTCGCAAAATACCAGCCACAGTAAACCATGCGTTTATTATTAATGACGCATTCGCATTAAATATGTGAAAAGCATGATATGTGTTGTCATGCTTTTTGCATTGATAATCTAAGGTGTTCGTTATGGGGAATTATAAAGTTAAATCACTATAACCATGGCGCTAGCAAAACAAGGTAAGACGATGAAAAATATTGTTCATTTCGGTCGTAAAGCTGTATTAAATCTTGTAGATCAAGTGACGGGTGCTGAATGCCCTCAGTTGTATTACAGCCCGACAGGCTCAATGGCTCAAGTCTTACCAAAACTAAAACAATTACATGAAAAATATCGGCCAACACCTTGGTTGTCGAATGCCCATGTGCATTTATTGTATTTTGATGTCATTAAAAAACGCACCATTAAACTTCAGTATGATCAAATTGAACAACTAAACATGCCAGATGGCGGTGTAACTGCAATTGCATGGCTAGGTTTAGATTTGCCACCAGATACACCAACTATTGTGTTGATGCATACCATTACAGGCACACCTGAAAGTATGCGTGAATTGGTGCGTGATCTGCATCAATATACAGGATGGCGTATTGCGCTGTGTTTACGTCGAGGTCATGCGAATCTTCCAATGCCTGTTCCACAAATCAACCTTTTTGGTTCAACTCGGGATTTACGTGAGCAAATCAAATCTATACAGCAGAAATTTCCAAAGTCAACGCTATATGGTGTTGGCTCCTCTGCTGGTACGGGCTTGCTTGTGCGGTATTTGGGGGAGGAAGGTGAGGCAACACCATTAAAGGCAGCTTTTGCCTTATGTCCCGGCTATGACACAGAGTTAGGCTTTAAAAATGTGCATCCTTTTTATAGCAAAATGATGACCAAAAAGCTCTTTCAAAAGTTTGTCGAACCTTATGCAGCGACGTGGGAAAATACAGCTTCATTAATGGATGTTTTAAAAAGTCAGTCATTGGAACAGTTTGAGCGAAGGTATTTCCAAATGGCGGGTTTTAGTGATTATGAAAGTTATGCCAAGGCGACAAATCCAATATACGTTTTTCATCAAGTCAAAATTCCGTTGATGATACTAAATGCTGAAGATGATCCAGTTTGCCATATTAAAAATTTTGAACCCTATAAACAGGTGATTGCTGAAATGCCAAATGTCGTAGTGGTTACAACAAAAAAAGGCAGTCATTGTGGTTATTATGAAGGCGCTGTGGATACGCACTCATGGGCATCAAAATTAATGGCAGACTTTTTAAAACTTTATGTCAAAACGTAATTTTAATATTTATCCTTATATCAAAAGCCCACAATTGTGGGCTTTCTCATTAGGCGTTAATGAACGGCACTACAAGGTATAGTCTTGCTGTTTAATTTTATTTGAAGTAGAACCAATCCTAAAGCAGCAAGACTCAGTCCAGCACCTGTGTAGAAAATAGCTGCATAACTAAAATGCATATTGAGAACAGCTGCGCCTGCGACAGCACCTAAGGCATTACCTAAATTAAAAGCACCAATATTCACAGAGGATGCTAGGCCTGGTGCATCATGTGCGACAGACATGACTCGCATTTGTAAAGGTGGTACGACTGCAAAGGCTGCGATACCCCAAATCACTAAAGTGATTGCCGCGCCAATGGATGTCGTTGCCAGAAGTGGGAACAAAAACATCATTAGCATCAGCAACACTAAAAAGCCGATGAGGGTTTTATCGATTGAAATATCTGCAAATTTTCCACCCAAATGGTTACCAATAGAAAATCCTATGCCAATTAAAACCAACATCAAAGTGATAAGTTCTGGAGTCGCGTGGGTAAATATTTTTAGACTGGGTGCGATATAGGTATACAGTGCAAACATCGCGCCTGAACTCATGACTGTAGTGAGTAAGGCCAAGATAACTGGAAGGCGTGTGAGCACTTTTAATTCTTGCTTTACATTAGGCTTAACGCGTTGTTTGTCTTTAGGAAGTGCTTTAAATAGTGCGAAAATAGTCATTAGTCCAAGGATGCTAATTGCTGCAAAAGACATACGCCACCCAATATTTTGACCAACCCAAGTTGCGAGTGGAACACCGCCAATATTCGCAATGGTTAACCCCATAAACATCATCGCAACGGCACTGGCTTGTTTATCTTTTGGAACAACACTTGCCGCGACGACAGAGCCTAAGCCAAAAAAGGCGCCGTGGTTCAAACTAGTCACTAAACGCGCAGCCATTAAACCTAAATAATCTGGCGCAACTGTGGCAAGCAGATTGCCAAGGGTGAAAATTGTCATTAATAACATGAGTGCTGTACGTTTTGAAAAACGTGCAAGCCATAAAGTCATAACGGGTGCGCCAATCATGACACCGATAGCATAGGCACTAATCAACAAACCGGCTTGCGGTATTGATACCGATAGATCCTCTGCAATTTCAGGTAAGAAGCCCATTGGTGAAAATTCTGTTGTGCCAATTGCAAAAGCACCTACGGCTAATGCAATTAATGGAAAATTGAATTTCATATTAAATATCCCACACTGGAGCAAGTTCAGGTGGGTTCACTTCACGCGCATTTCTGTCTAGTGTGGCAATGGCCTGCATCTGTTCTGGTGTTAAATGAATCTCTTGAGCTTTTAAATTACTGATTAAATGTTCACGTTTGGTTGATGATGGAATCACGGCATAACCTTTTTGCAGTGCCCATGCGAGTGCAATTTGGGCCGAAGTGACTTGGTGTTGTGCTGCAATATCAGAAAGTATTGGGTCATTTAGCACTTTGCCATAAGCCAAGGTCATATAAGAGGTGACATCAATATTTTGCTGTTTTAAGTAAGTCGCAAGTCGTTCATTTTGAAGATAAGGACTCAGTTCAATTTGATTGGTTGCAATCTGCTCAGCACCAATACTGTCAATAGCTTGCTGAGTAAGCTCAATATTAAAATTAGATACGCCAATATGCTCAGTCAAACCTTGTTTTTTTGCCTCAAGTAAATGTCCCATTAATTCTGGAATATTGACTCCAAGTACAGGTGCAGGCCAATGAATAAGTGAGAGGTTAACTGCATCCGTTCTTAATTTAATTAAGCTGTCTTTTAGACTGGGTATCAGTTTGTCGGCAGCATAATTTTCAGTCCAAATTTTCGTGGTTAAGAAAATATCAGCTCTATTGACCTGACTTTCATGGATTGCTTGGCCTACTTCTGCTTCATTAGCGTATATTTGTGCGGTGTCTACAGCACGATATCCAACTTCTAAGGCAGTTTTAACTGAATGAATGACAGTGTCACCTGTTAAGCGGAAGGTGCCGACACCAAATTGGGGAACAATCATCTGGAATTCTCTTTTTTTGAATTGATGCTATTGTGCTGCTAATTTTAATGAAGAAAAATGCATGAATTTGGAATATATTATTGATTAAAAATCACGAATTCGAATAAGCAATGAAATCGACAATTGAGGAACTGCAGGCTTTTACTGTCATTGTAGATAGCGGCTCTATTATCAAAGCAGCAGAAAGACTGGATCAAACAGCATCTGGTGTAAGCCGCGCATTACAGCGTCTGGAATCTAAATTAAATGTAACCTTGTTGGAACGAACTACCCGCAAAATTAAGCTGACGCAAGAGGGGCAATTGTTTTTAGCAAAAACACGGCGGATATTGAATGATTTGAGCGAAGCGGAAGATTCCCTGCTGAAATTAGATGCAGATACTTCGGGGTTAGTGCGGGTCGATTCTGCGATTTCGTTTATTCTGCATATGATCGTTCCCTTGATTCCAGAATTTAATGCACGTTATCCGCATATACAGATTGAATTGGTAAATCATGATCAAGTGATTGATTTATTGGAGCATAAAGCAGATGTCGCAATTCGCTTTGGAAAATTAAACGACTCCAGTTTACATGCAAAACTTATCTACAAGAGTCGACTGTGTTTGGTGGCGAGTCCTGAATATCTTCATCAGCATGGACGTCCGCACAATGTTGATGAGCTAACCGCACATACTTTACTTGGATTTAGTCAAATTACCCATATGAATACTTGGCCAATCCAAGTCGCAGGGAAACCTTTGACGATCCGACCAAATATTAAGGCATCAAATGGTGAAACCATCCGCGAGCTTGCAATTCATGGGATGGGTATCGCTTGTCTATCAATTTTTATGGTAGATAAAGATATTGCAGAAGGGCGATTGGTACAACTTTTAGACGATCAAATTGAGCCACATGAACAGCTTATTCATGCTGTCTATTATCAACAAGAGCATTTACCGAAACGTGTTCGTTTATTTATTGAATATATAGCTGAAAAATTACAAGAATAGTTATGAGAAAAACAGTGCATTGTTGAGTACAGATTTTTCTTTACATAGAAACAATAAAAAACCCGACAATTGCCGGGTTTTTTTGATCATTTGTTTGATAAAACTTCGATCTTAGTTCTCTAAAGCTGGTGTTGCAGCAGCAATGGCAGCAGCAACGGCGTCATCTTCAGACTGTGCAGAACCTGAGTTTTGTTTAGGTTGAGCAGCTTGTGCAGGTTTTTCTGCCGCTTTAGGCGCTTCTGCTTTTGGAGCAGGAGTTTCTGCAGGTGTTGTAGGTTCACGACGAATTTCAGTTGTTGTATTCGGTGTTTCTTCACGAATCACTTCAACTTGCTGTTGAGTCGGCTCTTCAACAACTGGTTGTTCTTCAACTGGTTCTAGTTGTGTAGGTACAGATGCTGTTGGTTCAGATGCTGCAACTTCAACCTGTTCCTGTTCTTCTTCTTTTGGTGCTTCTTTTTTTACACATGCTGTAAGAAGTAGACCTGTTGCGATTGCACCGCAGATTAAAAGTTTCTTATTCATAGTTACACAAAACAAAAAAGTGTGGATTGGATGGCGACATTATAACAGTAAATAAGAATATAGAAATGATAAGAACTTACTCTAAATTTTTATCATAATTGCTGTTACAATAACCAATTGTTTATTGTTCTATGAATTGATGCCGATTGACTTTGCTTTATTGGTACAAGGTAAAGTAAAATTGCGCAACATTGCAGGCCGATTTAGGCTCGATTGTACGAGAAACCCAATGACCCATTTTATTTTCGTGACTGGTGGTGTAGTTTCATCACTAGGTAAAGGTATTTCAGCTGCTTCTGTTGCTGCACTTTTAGAAGCTCGTGGTTTAAAAGTGACCATGGTAAAAATGGATCCATACATTAATGTCGATCCAGGGACAATGAGCCCATTCCAACATGGTGAAGTTTTTGTTACAGAAGACGGCGCTGAAACAGACTTAGACTTGGGTTACTACGAACGTTTCTTACGTCGTGCGAAAATGACCAAATTGAATAACTTCACATCAGGTCGTGTTTACCAAGATGTTCTAAATAAAGAACGTCGTGGTGATTACCTTGGTGGTACTGTGCAAGTTATTCCACACATTACTGACAACATTAAAGAACGTGTCCTTCGCGCAGGTGAAGGTTATGACGTTGCGATCGTTGAGATCGGCGGTACAGTAGGTGACATTGAATCTCTCCCATTCATGGAATCTGTACGTCAGTTAATGGTTGAACTTGGTCACAAGCGTACGATGCTTATGCACTTAACGTTACTCCCATACATTAAGTCTGCAGCTGAATTAAAAACTAAACCAACTCAGCACTCAGTAAAAGAACTTCTGTCTATCGGTATTCAGCCAGACATTTTGATCTGCCGTACTGAGCATGATGTTGATGCAGATACAACACGCAAAATTGCACTGTTCACTAACGTTGAAGCACGTGCAGTTGTGGTTTGTAAAGATGCACGCTCGATTTATCAAATTCCACGTACATTCTACGAACAAAACGTTGATGATTTAATTTGTGAACGTTTTGGCTATAACGATCTTCCTGAAGCTGATTTAACAGATTGGGATAATGTTGTAGAAGCATTACTTAACCCTGAATACACAGTACGTGTCGCAATGGTTGGTAAATACGTTGAACTTCCAGATGCTTACAAATCTGTAAACGAAGCACTTTTACATGCCGGCATTCAAAACCGTGTGAAAGTGCAAATCGACTACGTAAACGCTGAAGAGCTTGAAAGCCAAGATGTAGCAGAAGTATTGAAAGATGCAGATGCAATCTTAGTTCCGGGTGGTTTCGGTGAACGTGGTACAGAAGGTAAAATGAAAGCGATTCGTTTTGCACGTGAAAACGGTGTGCCTTTCCTTGGTATCTGTTTAGGTATGCAGCTTGCTGTAATCGAATACGCACGTAATGTTGCAGGTATTAGCGACGCGACTTCAACTGAATTTAACCGTTCTACAAAATCACCATTGATTGGTTTGATTACTGAATGGTTAGATGAGCGTGGTGAGGTTCAGCAACGTAATGCAGATTCTGACCTTGGCGGTACAATGCGTTTAGGTGCTCAAAAATCTGAATTGGTTGCAGGTACAAAAACTGCTGAAGTTTATGGTTCTGAAGAGATCATTGAACGTCATCGTCACCGTTACGAAATGAACAATCGCTATATTCCAGTGCTTGAAGAAAAAGGCATGAAGATTTCGGGTTATTCTCCAGTACAACGTCTTGTTGAAACTGTTGAAATTCCTGAACATCCTTGGTTTATTGCTGTACAATTCCACCCAGAATTTACAAGTTCACCGCGTGATGGACACCCATTATTTGCTGGCTTCATTGATGCTGCTAAAAAGCAGTACAAAAAAGCAAAATAATGTGTTTTGACTAAACCAGGAAGAGTTTAAATGTCGCAATTAAAACCACAGGAAATTGTACGTTTAGGCGATATACAAATGGCAAATCATTTGCCATTTGTACTATTCGGCGGAATGAATGTACTTGAATCTAAAGATCTTGCTTTTGAGATTGCTGAAACATACGTAGATATCTGCAAACGCCTTGATATTCCCTATGTATTTAAAGCTAGTTTTGATAAAGCCAATCGTTCAAGCTTGAACTCTTTTCGCGGCCCAGGCCTAGAAAAAGGGATCGAGTGGTTAGCTGACATTAAAAAACACTTTAATGTGCCGATTATTACTGACGTGCATGAGCCATACCAAGCGGCACCTGTGGCAGAAGTGGCGGATATTATCCAACTTCCAGCATTCTTAAGTCGTCAGACTGACCTTGTTGAAGCAATGGCGAAAACTGATGCCATTATCAATATCAAAAAAGCACAGTTCCTAGCGCCACACGAAATGCGTCATATTTTGCATAAGTGTTTAGAAGCGGGAAATGACAAACTGATTCTTTGTGAACGTGGTTCGGCATTTGGCTACAACAACTTAGTTGTAGACATGTTGGGCTTTGACATCATGAAGGAAATGAATGTTCCTGTGTTTTTTGATGTGACTCATGCGCTTCAAACACCAGGTGGTCGTGCAGATTCTGCTGGCGGACGTCGTGCGCAAATCACCACGCTTGCACGTGCGGGTATGGCAACTGGTTTAGCTGGTTTGTTCTTAGAAGCTCATCCTGACCCAGAAAAAGCCAAATGCGATGGCCCATGCGCACTTCGTATGTCACAGCTTGAACCATTCTTGGCACAGCTAAAAGAACTGGATACCTTAGTGAAAGGTTTCAGCAAGTTAGATACACATTAATTTGAAACACTTGATAGGTCATTTTTGGCCTATCTTATTATTAATCAACTGAGGAATTGTTCATGAGCCAAATCGTTGACATTCGTGCACGTGAAATTTTGGACTCTCGTGGTAACCCTACCATCGAAGCAGACGTAATCTTAGCCTCTGGCGTAGTAGGCCGTGCATGTGCACCATCTGGTGCTTCAACTGGTTCTCGTGAAGCTTTAGAACTTCGTGACGGCGACAAAGCACGTTACTTAGGTAAAGGCGTTAAAACTGCTGTTAACAACGTTAACACAGTAATTCGTGATGCATTGTTGGGTAAATCAGTATTCGAACAAAAAGACATTGATAACACAATGATCGCGCTTGACGGTACTGAAAACAAAGAAAAATTAGGTGCGAATGCAACTTTGGCAGTTTCTCTTGCTGCTGCGCGTGCTGCTGCTGATGAAAAGAAAATTCCTCTTTTCCAATACATCGCAGATCTTCGTAACAACAGCATTTTAACTATGCCTGTTCCAATGATGAACATCCTTAACGGTGGTTCACATGCAGACAACAACGTAGATATTCAAGAATTTATGATTGAGCCAGTTGGCTTCACTTCATTCTCTGAAGCTTTACGTGCTGGTGCTGAAATTTTCCATTCTTTAAAATCAGTTTTAAAGAAACAAGGTTTAAATACTGCAGTTGGTGATGAAGGTGGTTTTGCACCGAATCTTCGTTCTAACGAAGAAGCAATTACAGTTATTCTAGAAGCGATTGAAAAAACTGGCTACAAAGCTGGTTCTGATATTATGCTTGCGCTTGACTGTGCATCTTCAGAATTCTACAAAGATGGTCAATACATTCTTGCAGGTGAGGGTAACAAAGCGTTCACAAGCAACCAATTCTCTGACTATCTTGCAGGTTTTGTAAACCAATACCCAATTATCTCAATTGAAGATGGTTTGGATGAGTCAGATTGGGAAGGTTGGTCTTACCTGACTTCTATTCTTGGCGACAAGATCCAATTGGTTGGTGATGATCTATTTGTTACGAATCCGAAGATTCTTCAACGTGGTATCAACGAAAAAGTTGCTAACTCGATTCTGATCAAATACAACCAAATCGGTACTTTGACTGAAACACTTGATGCTATCTATCTTGCTAAAGCAAATGGTTACTCTACAGTAATTTCACACCGTTCTGGTGAAACTGAAGATTCTACAATTGCGGATCTTGCAGTGGGTACTGGCGCTGGTCAAATCAAAACTGGTTCACTTTGCCGTTCTGACCGTGTAGCGAAATATAACCAATTACTTCGTATTGAAGAATTGACTAATGCTGCATATCGCGGTAAAGCTGAGTTCAAAGGTTTGAACTAAGCAGATCATGCTATCTATGTTAAATGTATTTGACTCCAAAGCGAGTAAAGCATTGTTGGGCCTTGCGATCTTTTTGATCGCAGGGTTTCAATATTTATATTGGTTTGGTGAAGGTGGCTATCATGAGCACCAGCAACTCAGCCAAAAAGTTCAGCAACAAGTTGAACTTAATGATGAATTAAAAGAACGGAATCGCGTACTCGCAGCAGAAGTATACGACTTAAAAAATGGTGTGGAAGCTATTGAAGAACACGCACGACTTGATTTGGGTTTAATTAAACCTCACGAAACATTTGTACAGATGAGTACAATTAGTACCCAGTATAAACCCATTTATATCGATCCAAACGCACAAGTAGATTTACGTACTAATGAATCAGAACCAGCAGAGTTACCACCAGAGCCTTAATTTGTGGGCAATTATTCCAGCTGCTGGGTCTGGAAGTCGTTTTTCCAAAACAGAACTTAAACAATATCAAAGCATTGATGGTCAAACAGTGCTTGAGCATACTGTTGCTCGTTTAAACCAACTTAAATTAACAGGTTATGTATTGGCTATTGGCGCAGAAGACCATGTGGCCAAAACCTTACCTTTAGCGCAGCTAGAGAAAGCTCACTTTTGTAATGGTGGGGCCGAGCGTGTGAATTCAGTTTTAAACGCTTTAAATTATTTATCTACCATTGCCAGTGAAGATGATTGGGTTTTTGTGCATGATGCGGCACGTCCTTGTGTTGCGCAGCTAAATCTTGAAACGTTGGTGCAAACAGCTGTTACGACATCTCAAAGTGCAATTTTAGCTATACCAGTCCGAGATACCTTAAAGCGAGTTGAGACGGCGCCACAAATATTAACAACGGTAGATCGTTCAACATTGTGGCAAGCGCAAACCCCTCAAATTGCTAAATTAGGTGTGCTGAAGAAAGCCATTGAGCAGGCACTTGCTGCAGGTGTGAATATTACCGATGAAGCGAGTGCTTTAGAGTATATGGGGGAACCTGTGCAAGTGGTGCAAAGTCGCTCTGACAATATTAAAATTACCTATCCTGATGATTTAGAGTTAGCGCGATTAATATTGGCTTCTCAGTCAGCTTAAATTTTTAATTATTTAATGGAATATTTTGGAGACACTGATTCATTCGATGTCGCTTTAATCTATAATTCCTAAATTATTTTTTAGATCTGTTTCGCAATGATCCCTTCTCAGCAGTATCGTTTTTTACGTCAGTCATTACGTGACGGCAGAAGTATAAAACACGATTCTTCCCGATGGGCTAAACTTCATTTAGACCCATGGTTACTTTGCTTTCTAGTTCTCAATGCTGTGTTGGGGCTAATGGTTGTCTACAGTGCAACAGCAGAGGATTCGGGAATGGTGCTGCGCCAAGCAACGAGTTTTGGTGTTGGTTTTATTGTGATGCTGATTTGTGCACAAATTCCGCCAAAAGTTTACCAGTCCATGAGTCCTTACCTTTACGGGTTGGGGTTATTGTTATTAATGCTGGTATTGGTGATTGGTGAAAAGCGCATGGGGGCAAAGCGTTGGATTAGTTTGCCGGGTATTGGGAGTATGCAGCCCAGTGAGTTTATGAAATTTGCGATGCCTTTGATGATGGCATGGTATTTTGCTCGTAAACCCTTTCCTCCTAAGTTTTTACAAATTGTTGGTGCGCTCATCCTGCTAATGATTCCATTTGTTTTGGTGGCTTTGCAGCCCGATTTAAACATTGGTTTAATTATTCCGGGCATTTTTGTATTGTTTCTGAGTGGCATGTCATGGCGTTTGATCACGGGGGCATTAGCAGCTTTTGCAATTGCCGCTCCGGTGCTCTGGATGTTTTTTTTACAGGAATATCAAAAGAAACGTGTATTGACCTTGTTTGATCCTGAGTCTGATGCATTAGGTGCGGGATGGAATATTATTCAATCAAAAATTGCGATTGGGTCGGGGGGGCTGACAGGTAAAGGATACACCGAAGGAACACAGTCGCACTTGGGTTATCTTCCAGAGCATCATACTGACTTCATTATGTCGACTTATGCTGAAGAATTTGGCTTTATTGGAGTCTTTCTTTTATTCAGCTTGTTTACTGCAATTATTGTTCGTTGTTTGATGATTGGATTGAATAGCTTCCACAACTTTGGTCGTTTATATGCAGGTGCAACAGGACTCACTTTCTTCTTCTTTGTATTCTTAAACTCGGGCATGGTGAGTGGTATTTTACCGGTCACAGGTGATCCACTACCGTTGATGAGTTATGGTGGCACAGCTGTGATAGCAATGCTGGCTGGTATGGGTATTGTGATGTCGATACATACGCATCGCTAAAGTCTAGAAGAATCAAGCCAGCGATATTGCTGGCTTTTTTGTGCTTAAAATAACAAGAAAACTCTAACGTTTTTTTGATCTTTATAAAGCACCATATTGTTGCCATGTTTCGCCTGTATGCAGGCTGTCATAATAGTTTTGCAGAGTGTTTAAGTCATGGTGTTGCGTATAAGCCAGTACTAAAAACCCAAAAATTAAAGCTGCCTTCAATAGATTTAAACGCGAATGTTGCTGTGAAAAATAGCCTAAGCTAAGTAAGGTGAGTATGACTGAGGGAAGAATGGCAATACTCTCAGGCTGAGAAAGAAACCTCCAATGATTGAGATAAACCAGACTTAAAATGAGTCCAATTAATCCCATATAGTTATAGATCTTTTTATTTACCGATGCTTTAAAAACATTAATGGTTTGAAATATTAAAATCAGACTACTGAAAAGGTATGCACTTTTTCCACCAATAATCACACTATAGATTGCATTGAATAGGCAATAAGCCAACAACATGGATAGTACTAAAGAATAGAGTTTGACATAGAGAGTGTGTGAAAAGGGGAGAATCTGTTTCATAATTTGCTCTATTGAAAACTCACATCATATTAAAAGGAGATTTGAAGCTTAACATGCTATTCGATTTTTGTGACGGTGACATGTTTTTGTTGTGTTGGAGATGGATTGAGTAAATGTCGCGTACGAGTAGAGCTTAGACCACAGATTATTAAACACAGCGTCCCGCCAATAAGTACTGCTGGCACTACCGAAAAATAGCGCGTCATCAGGCTCATGTGTAGGGCACCGAGTTGATTACCTGAAGTCACTAAGATGCCATTTAAAGCGGCTACACGTCCTAATAGTGCTTTTGGGGGGAGTTGCTGTAATAAAGTTTGTCGAATGATCATGCTGATGCTATCAAAGGCGCCAATCAAAACAAGGAAGAAGACTGAGAGCCAAACATGGGGGGATAGTGCAAAGGCCAAAGTGCACAAAGCAATTGCAAAACTACTATAGAGCATGTTTCTCCATGCATTTTTCATCGGAGAATAACAGGTCAATATCAACATCATGATACAGGCGCCAATGGCTGGAGCCGCTCTGAGTATACCTAAGCCTTCAACGCCTAGATGAAGGATATCGTGTGCAAAAATAGGCAGTAAGATAATGACACTACAAAAAAGCATAGCGCTGAGATCCAGCAACATACTCCAAAACATCAGTGGATGTTTAAAGATAAATAAATAGGCCTCTTTTAAGCTTTTGCTTAAATGCTGTTTATGCGTGCTAGGGAAGTCGCGAGCGCTTAATCCGAATAAGCAGATGCTACCCACGCAACACAAGAAAAAAACAATCAAGAGGGTTTTTTTAAGCCCAAGTTGGCCGAGTAAAAGTCCTGCGCATAAGGGCGCTAAAATGCCGCCCATTTGCCAAATGAGGGCGGTCCATGTGGCTGCATTGCTATAGGTTGACTCTGGGGTTAGAAAAGGGCGTAATGAATTAAAAGATGGGCTGTAAATACCTCTAAGTATGCCTAAGCAAAAAATGAGGCTATAAATGCCGCATAAAAGTGTATATTGTTGAATGTGCTGTTGTTGGTACTGAGAAAAAAGAACAATAAACAATAAGGGAATTAGTGTGCTACAGCTAAAACTCCACTGCACAATTTTTTGTCGGTTATAGCGGTCAGCCCAGTCGCCACTAATCAGGGAGAGGCAAATAAAGGGGAGCAACTCAATTAAGGCAATCATGCCAAGGCTGAGTGGATTCTGAGTAAGTTGGTAGACGCTATAGGCAATGACGACTTCTTGAATCATGATGGCTAGAATTAAGCACAACTGATTGACACTCAGAAGTGAAAAATCACGTGAACGAAAAGCCAAAAATGCGTCGGAATGGAAAAGCGACATAAACAGAATAGTTTCAAATATGAATTAAAAAAAGGATAGCGCAAAGTCCATCCTTTTTAGGGTTTAAAGCAGATTACTGTGCTTTTGCTACCGCAACAGTTTCGTCATTTGCAGCCTTAGCCATAGGTGTATATTTCAAACCCAAAGTTGTGCTGGTGTATTGGCGAACTTGGTCAAGAAGAACAGGATTGGTGCTGAGTTCTTGTTGGTACGATTTTACAATTTCATGTAATTTCGGATTCCATTTACCTTCTACTTGTTGTGGGAATGCTTTCTCAAGCAAGCTCAACATAATGTAAGGAGAGGTCGAAGCACCTGGTGAAGCACCTAATAGGGCAGTCACAGCACCGTCTTGTGATGCAAAAATCTCGGTACCAAATTGTAAGCTTGCAGGTTTGCCTGGTTCTTTCTTAATGATTTGAACACGTTGACCACCTTGATTCATGCGCCAGTCTTCTGGTTTTGCATCAGGGTAGTATTTTTTCAACTCATTAAAACGGTCGGCATCGGTCATCATTACTTGGCTCACCAAGTATTTCACCAAATCAAGATTTTCCATACCCACAGCAGTCATTGGTAAAACGTTGTTCTTAGTGGTTGATTTCAATAAATCAAGCTGAGAACCTTGTTTTAAGAACTTGTTTGAATAAGTCGCAAATGGGCCAAACAACACATATTTTTTACCGTCGATATAACGTGTATCAATATGTGGAACAGACATTGGAGGTGCGCCTAATTCAGCACGGCCATAAACTTTTGCAGTATGACCTTCAGTGACTTTCGGGTTGTCGGTCATTAAGAACACGCCACCTACAGGGAAGCCAGCATATTGCTTCGCTTCTGGTAAGCCTGTCATTTGTAAAAGTTTAACTGCTGCACCGCCTGCACCAATGAAGACAAAGCGCGTTTTCACGTGATCTGTTTTACCTGTAGTGAGGTTTTTAAACGCAACAGTCCAAGTTTTATCATCGTTTTGGCTAATGCCAGTCACTTCAGTTGATGTTTGTAGTTTGAAGTTAGATTGTTTTTTAAGGTGATCGACCAATTGAGTGGTGATCGAACCATAGTTCACATCCGAACCTACATCCATACGTGTTGCAGCTACTTTCTGTGCAGCATCACGGCCATTCATCACTAAAGGCGCCCATTGTTTAATTTCAGCAGGATTCTCAGAGAATTTCATGCCATAGAACATTGGGTTTTTAACCATTGCAGCATAACGTTTTTCGAGGAAATTCACGTTATCGCCCCAAACGAAGGCAATGTGCGGTACAGGGTTGATAAAGCTATTTGGTTCCAAAACACCTTCTTTCACCTGATAAGACCAGAACTGTTTTGCAACTTCAAATTGTTCCGCAACGTTCACAGCTTTAGAAATGTCCATTTTTCCATCTTTTTCAGAGGTATAGTTCATTTCCATAAAGCCAGAGTGGCCTGTACCAGCATTGTTGAAGCCGTTTGAGCTTTCTTGGGCAACATTGTCTAGGCGTTCATACATGCGAATTTGCCAGTTTGGCTCAAGCTCGCTTAGATATGTGCCTAAAGTTGCACTCATGATCCCACCGCCCACTAAGACTGCGTCAACAACAGGCTCATTGCTGGTGGTTTGAATTTTTTTAGACGTGATAGGTCTAAATAAGAAAATTACGACTGCAATCATAAGCAGTACGATTAATACCAAAAGGTATTTTAAAAATTTGTTCATGCGATTATGACCTTGGGGAGCAGGTTTTGGATCGCTTTATAGCGAAGAGAAAATAACAATTATGGTGATAGAGGTGCTTGTAAAAAATTAGCTTGGCAGAATTGAAGTAATACTTAAAATCTCAAGTAGCCAAAGCTTAACTTTTTAAGCTATCACGCATCTTGACTTATGGGTATTTTAGACTAAATATGTATTGACTTAGTAATTTTTATTGTAAATGGTTTGGGTTGAATTATAAATATCAGTGATGTTTGTTTTTAGCTCTTGTTTTTATTGGGTTTTATTTAGGTGTAATTTCTGTATTTAAAATACAGACGTTGAATATCTATACAAGAGCATAATCTTTTTAACGTTTAAATGTAGTAAGTTGAGATGGAAAGTAAGTCCTAAAGATAAAGCAAGTTGTGATTATGGTGTTTTAGAAAATATGAATAATTGCCTGACCTAATTATTCTAAAGTTGAATAAAAGGTCAGGTTTTACACCATTAAGAGTTATGCGATTTCGGTGCGGTAAAATGGAGCAGTTGAACGTGGTAAAGCTTGATGACCACGTATTTGATCCGCGATTTTCTCAGCCATCATAATGGTGGTAGCATTTAAGTTACCTGTGATAATCAGCGGCATAATCGATGCATCCACCACACGTAAACTTTGCAGGCCATGCACGCGACCTTGTCCATCAACTACCGCCATATCATCTTCACCCATTTTACAACTACAGGATGGATGATAAGCCGTTTCAGCATGATTACGCACAAATTCGTCTAATTCAGCATCGCTACTCACATCTTTTCCAGGGCTAATTTCTTCGCCACGGTAAGGATCAAGCGCAGGTTGCTGCATGATTTCGCGGGTGATTCGAATCGCGTCACGAAATTCCTGCCAGTCTTGTTCGGTCGACATGTAGTTAAATAAAATACTTGGATGGTCGAAAGGGTTTTTAGATGTCACATGTACTCGACCGCGTGAAGGTGAGCGCATCGAACCGACATGGGCTTGGAAGCCATGCTCTTTGACAGCATTGCTACCATTATAGTTAATTGCAACAGGCAAAAAGTGATATTGAATATTTGGCCAAGCAAACTCTTTGGAGGATCTAATAAAGCCGCCTGCTTCAAACTGGTTGCTTGCTCCAATCCCAGTACCGTTAAATAGCCACTCTGCACCAATCGCAGGTTGATTTTGCCATTTTAAAGCAGGGTAGAGAGAAACAGGTTGCTTACACTTATATTGTAAGTACATTTCTAAATGGTCTTGCAGGTTTTCACCGACACCCGGTAAGTCATGCACCACTGGAATGTCGAGAGACTGAAGTAAAGTACTTGAACCCACACCCGAGCGTTGCAAAATTTGCGGTGATGCAATCGCTCCAGCACAGAGTAGAACTTCCTTATCGGCATAGACCTGAAGCAAGTTGTTTTGATTAGCACCTTGAATATATTCAACTCCAATCGCTTGTTTGCCATTGAACAAAATTTGATTGGTCATGGCGTGGGTAATAATGGTTAGATTCGTTCGACCTTTGGCCATATCTAAATAGCCACGTGCAGTGCTTGAGCGTCGGCCTTTGGGGGTTACGGTTCGATCCATTGGGCCGAAACCTTCTTGTTGATAACCATTTAAGTCATCAGTGCGTGGATAGCCTGCTTGCACACCCGCTTCGACCATGGCGTGGAATAAAACATTGTTGTCTGCTTTAGGCGTGGCGACAGAAACAGGGCCAGCATCGCCATGATAGTCATTGCCACCGATATCACGGGTTTCTGCTTTTTTGTAGTAAGGCAGACAGTCGGCATAGCTCCAATTTTCAAGGCCTTTCAAGCTAGCCCATTGTTCTAAGTCCATGGCATTACCACGGATATAGCACATGCCATTAATGAGGGACGAACCGCCTAAGCCTTTGCCGCGACCACATTCCATGCGGCGGTTATTCATATGGGGTTCTGGGTCGGTTAAATACGCCCAATTATAACGACGACCTTGCAAGGGATAGGCTAAGGCAGCAGGCATCTGAGTACGGAAGTCGAGACGATAATCAGGTCCGCCTGCTTCGAGTAAGAGCACGGAAACATCGGGGTCTTCAGTTAAGCGAGCAGCCAGTACATTACCTGCTGAACCTGCGCCAATAATAATATAATCGTAGTGTTGAGAATGCATAATGATCCTTTTTCTATGGCAGGACCACGTTGCATGAGAACGTGGCCACATGTTGAGTTGAGGATGAAAAAAATAATAAATAAAAGGAAGTAAGGATTTAGATGGCTAAAATTCAGACTTTAAAAAATACTTTGGTATGCGCCCAGTTCAACTTGAACTGATTTGATGCGGGTATAGTGTTCAAGTGTGGTGATACCATTTTCACGTCCAACGCCTGACTGTTTATAACCACCTACAGGCATTTCAGCAGGGGATTCGCCCCATGTATTGATCCAACAAATACCTGCCTCAAGCTGATGAATAATGCGATGTGCTTGGGAAATATCTTGTGTGACCACACCTGCGGCTAAACCATAACTGGTGTTGTTGGCACGTTGAATAGCTTCTTCAATACTGTCATAGCTTAAAATGCTCATGACTGGACCAAAGATTTCATCTTGCACAATGTGCATGTCGTCATGACAGTCGGTGAACACGGTCGGTAAAACATATGCGCCCTGAGCAAGTGCTGCTTCAGTGCCACGTTGTCCACCAATCAATAAAGTCGCACCTTGTTGTTTGCCCGACTCAATATAAGACAAGACTTTTTCCATGTGCGGAAAGCTGACTAAAGGTCCAAAGTTGGTTTCAGCCTGCATCGGGTCACCTATGCGGATACGTTTGACACGCTCAATTACTGCCTGTTCAAATGCTGCCTTGAGGGTTTGTGGTACAAATACACGGGTGCCATTAGTACACACTTGGCCTGAACTAAAGAAGTTCGCCATCACTGCAATGTCGGCTGCGCGTTCAAGGTCGGCATCGGCACAAATAATGAGAGGTGATTTGCCACCGAGCTCCATGGTGACTTCTTTGAGACTAGAAGCCGCAGCACTGGCCATGACCTTTTTACCCGTTGCCACACCACCTGTGAACGAAATTTTTTGAATGTCGGGGTGTTCAGTCAACCATTGACCCACTTCAGCACCAAAACCTTGTACCACGTTGAAAACACCAGCAGGTACGCCTGCTTCAGTGTAGATCTCTGCCAACTTTAAGGCGGTAAGAGGGGTCACTTCGCTAGGTTTAAAAATCATGGCATTCCCTGCGGCGAGGGCCGGAGCTGATTTCCAAAGTGCTATTTGGATTGGATAATTCCAAGCACCAATCCCTGCCACTACACCTAAAGGTTCACGGCGTGTGTAGAAAAAACTACTTTCACGTAGTGGTACTTGTTCACCTTGAATGGCCGTTGCAAGTCCTGCGTAGTACTCTAAAACATCTGCACCAGTGACAATGTCCACAGTAGAAGTTTCACTGAAGGCTTTCCCTGTATCGAGTGTTTCAAGGCGAGCTAACTCGTCATTACGTGCGCGTAAAATATCGACTGCACGATGTAAAATACGGGCACGCTCGACCGCAGTTTTGGCAGCCCATTCACGCTGCCCTTGTACAGCACTTTGCACAGCTGAATCGACATCAGCTTTAGAGGCTTGCTGAATAGTGGCAATGACTTGACCTGTGGCAGGATTGATACTGTCAAAGGTTTGACCACTGGTGGCATTGAAATATTGTCCGTGAATATAAAGCGAGTGAAGCTGTACATTATTCATTTTGTTGTTCCTGCCGTATCTGTTGAATTAAGCGAAGTTGCATATCGACATAGTCGTATGCAATAGAACGTGCCAAATCACGATCAAATGCTTGATGACCACTTAAACTTCCACGTAACCATAATCCATCAATCAGTGCTGCTAGCCCTTTAGCGGCTTGGCTTGCTTGGGCCTTTGGCATGAGCTGCAAGAAATGAAACTTCAAATTTGAATAAAGCCGTTGGTCATTAATTCGTTGCAGTCGACCTAAATCGGCTAGGTGCATACTGGCAGACCAAAAATCCAGCCAAACCCGCATAGCAGTGTTGTTGACCTGACTGATGTCAAAGTTGGCATCAATAATGGCTTTGAGCGAATGTTCTGGACTGGGCTGCGTCACCTTTGCTTTATAGCTCGCCGTAGTCTTGGCTAAGACATTCAGCATTTGGCGCATGCAACTGTGAATGAGGCCTTGTTTATCGCCAAAATAATGACTCACAATGCCCGTAGAAAGCTGTGCTTTTTTCGCAATTTGAGCAATAGTGGTGTTGGATAAGCCCACTTCATAAATGACTGCATAGGCAGCATTAATGATTTCTTCACGGCGCTCATGCTCAGGTTTTACTCTACGTTTATTCATGACAATCCAGAACAATTTGCCTTAAATTTAAAGGCGTTAGATTCAATAACTTACATGGAAAGCATCATAGCATTTTTTTATGATACTTTTTATTGATTGAACGTTCAATCAATAAAAAGTACACTTATGGTTACATTCAAAGCAAAATACTGCTAAATTGCTTTGGATATTCCACATAACTGTTTATTTATCAAAAGGATGTGTCATAAGGTTTAATCTCAGGACATCTTTCAGAAAAGTGAGCTGATGAGCTATAGGCTTACGGTTTTATACTTTTCTCGAGTTGAGAAAGCTCTTATAGTCATGTTGAAGGGAGACATGTGTAAGATTCCTATCAAAATATCGATGAACAAGGGTGGCTCACATTTTAAAACTGTGTAGCAAATGTACCGCATAAATGATTTAGACCTTCAGGTTTAAAGAAGATAGCGTTTTTATTCCTGATAAAAATACTGTCGTTTTCGTTAGTCGATTTTTAAGCTCTCGACCACGAGAAGTTTAAAAATTGGCTTTTGTCTTTTTTTATTTACTTTCTTGAGGATTGTATGGCGACAGATAATCCAAGAGCAGTTGATGATCAAACATTAGCGCCTAAAGACCGTTTAAATGGTGTGGTCTTTTATATTTCAGCTCTCATTATTTTAATTTTTTCTATTACCACCATTTTGTTTAATGACTTTGCTAACCGAACCTTGAATACGGTTTTGGCGTGGGTAAGTTCAACTTTTAGTTGGTATTACTTACTCGCAGCGACCTTGTATATGGTCTTTGTCATTTTTATTGCCTGTTCTCGCTACGGCAACATTAAATTAGGCCCCAAACATTCCAAGCCAGAATTTAGCCTTTTAAGCTGGTCTGCAATGTTGTTCTCAGCTGGGATAGGCATCGATTTGATGTTTTTCTCGGTAGCGGAGCCTTTATCCCACTATATGCATCCACCTGTGGGTGAGGGTCAGACCCTAGAAGCTGCACGTCAAGGCATGGTGTGGACCCTGTTTCACTATGGTCTAACGGGATGGTGTATGTATGCCTTGATTGGCATGGCATTAGGGTATTTTAGTTATCGCTATAACTTACCACTGACCATTCGCTCTGCTTTATATCCAATCTTTGGCAATAAGATTCATGGGCCGATCGGTCATAGTGTTGATACCGCTGCGGTCATTGGGACTATTTTTGGTATTGCGACAACCTGCGGGATTGGGGTAGTACAGCTGAACTATGGCTTACATGTGTTGTTCGATTTACCTGAAAACCTCTGGATGCAAACCGCATTAATTGTGGTTGCGGTGGCAATGACGATTATTTCAGTGACTTCAGGGGTGAATAAGGGACTGCGAGTTCTCTCTGAGATCAATATTTATGTTTCTGTCGGGTTGATGCTATTTATTTTGTTTTTAGGCAATACCGAGTTTTTACTGAATGCTTTTGTGCAAAATATTGGGGATTACATTAACCGTTTTCCAAGTATGACTTTGGAGAGTTTTGCCTTTCAACAACCGAAAGAATGGATGAACAGTTGGACATTATTCTTTTGGGCATGGTGGGTGGCTTGGTCACCATTTGTAGGTTTGTTTTTAGCACGTATTTCACGTGGTCGAACCATTCGTGAGTTTGTTAGTGGAACTCTCATTATTCCTCTGTTTTTCACACTTACGTGGTTATCAATTTTTGGAAATAGTGCACTACATAGTGTGATTTTTGATGGTAATTTAGCCCTTGCACAAAGTGTCATTGCCAACCCAGCACATGGTTTTTATGACTTGCTAGCACAGTATCCATGGTTTCCGTTTATTGCAGGTGTAGCCACAATTACTGGTTTACTATTTTATGTGACCTCAGCGGACTCTGGTGCACTGGTATTGGGTAATTTCACCACTCAATTTACCAATGTCGATCATGATGCACCGCGATGGTTGAGCGTGTTCTGGGCAATAGCGATTGGTTTATTGACCCTTGCAATGTTGATGGCTAACGGGATTACGGCACTACAAAATGCCACGATTATTATGGGGTTGCCGTTTAGTTTTGTGATGTTCTTGGTGATGGCAGGTTTGTATAAATCACTGCGGTTAGAAGACTATCGACAAGCCAGTAGCAGCTTAAATGCCGCACCCGTGGTGGGCAATGTCGACATCCTCAACTGGAAAAAGCGTTTGTCCCGAGTCATGCACCATCCAGGAACAACTGATACTCGGCGTATGCTCGATGACATCTGCCGACCTGCGGTAATGGCCGTTGCAGAAGAAATGCAAAAACGAGGTATCGACATCAGTGTTCAAGAAAGTGCGCTAGAAGAAGACCCAAATCTGTATCATTTAGATTTGATGATTCATTTGGAAGAAGAGCAAAACTTTGTCTATCAAATTTGGCCAGTGCGTTATATCGCGCCGACCTTTAGTGAGCGTGGCAAACTGGGTAAACGCTTCTATTACCGTCTTGAAACTTATTTGTATGAAGGTTCTCAAGGCAACGACTTAGTCGGGTACACCAAAGAGCAAGTGATTAATGATGTGCTGGATCGTTATGAACGTCACATGACCTTCTTACACATCAATCGAATCAGTCCGGGGAATCGTCCCTTATTTCCAGACCCTCAAGGATAATTAGGAGGAACCATGTTGACCTCATATTTACATGCTTTTGCTTTGTTTTTCTCATTGCTGAATCCGTTTTTAATGAGTATTTACATGATTGGCATGATTCGGAACTCCGAAGCTAAAGTGTTTAATAAGGCCTTGATTCAGGGCTGTCTCATTGCTTTTATAGTATTTATGCTGTTCGCATGGGGTGGGGAAGCGATTTTTAGTAAATATTTAAATGTACGCTTTGAAGCCTTTCAAATATTTGGTGGTCTGATCTTCTTGGTGATTGGTTATCGCTACGTGTTTCAGGGAGCAGATACCATTGGTGAAATGCGTGGTGCGCCTGAGCATTTGGCAGGAACTATTGCCATGCCTTTTATGATTGGTCCAGGAACCATCAGTGCTGCTGTGGTGACCGGTATGGCACTGCCAATCAGCGGCGCGGCCATGATTATTTTCCTGACTTTGGCGTTGACCTGTGGCTTGATGATTTTAATGAAATTTGCGCATGACCATTTGCGTTACAAGCATGCCAAATATATTGACCGTTATGTTGATATTGTGGGGCGACTGTCGGCCTTACTGATTGGGACTATTGCGGTAGATATGATTATTAATGGGATTATTGGTGTCATGGCTGAAATGTAGAATCCAAGAAAAACGAACCATAAAAAAGCCCTCAGTCAATGAGGGCTTTTTTATTTAACTGAAGAACCAAGTGTAATAACCCCAGATCATCAGTGGCCACGATAGAAACGGGCTAAACAGCCATTTCCAAAACCAATGGTGTGGTGTAAAGCCAACACCATGGACAAAACCACCAGAAATACCAATCATGATGAACATTAGTGCACGATGACTATATCCACCTTGATCGTCCAGCATTGCAGCTGGATGTACAAGTAACACGGCTGCCAAAGGAAAAGCCAATAGGCAGGAAATGACCATTGCAAACTTATTTGGTTTTTTTTCTACACGAGGTTTTTCGATTGCAGCTTCAGTCATTTGTTATTCCTCATCTAGATCTTGATGATGTTCAATATACAAGGCACTGAGTACGCCAGCAAAGCAGGCCATCAAAATACCGAGAATCCAAGCAAAATACCACATTGTTTTATCTCCTTAGACACAGCCTTAGTAGAGGCTGTGTGAATTCTCTTCAATATGTTTGTTAGTGACCACGCCCCACATTTTGTAATAACACCAAGTGGTGTAACACAAAATAAGTGGTACGAAAATACATGCAGCAACTGTCATTACAGTCAGCGTATTTTTACTTGATACCGCATCCCACATAGTCAAACTTACAGTTGGATTAAGGCTTGAAGGCATTAGGAAAGGGAATAGTGCAAAACCAGCAGTTAGAATCGCACCTGTTACTGCTAGGCTTGAACCAAGGAAACTAAAACCAGCTTTACCTTTACCAGCGGCAAGGATGACTATTAAAGCGCCCAAAATTGCCATGATTGGAGCAATCATAGTAATTGGATATGTGCTGTAGTTGTTCATCCAACCCGGATTAGCATTAGTAATGACTTCTTTGGCTAATGGGTTAGCAACGCCATTGGTATCAAAAGGTTGAACCAAAGTGTAACCTTGAATGTTGCCGAAGTATAACCAAGCCCCTGCTAACAAGAAGCAAACCAAGAAAACGATACCCATAATTTGAGTCGCTTTAGCAGAACGTGCACGTAAGTCGCCATCTGTACGTAGCATGAGCCATGCACCACCGTGCGCGCAAAGCATAGATAAACTTACAATACCGCATACCAAGGCAAATGGATTAAGTAGCGCGAAAAAGCTCCCTGTATAAGTTGAGCGTACAGTTTCATCTAGTGTAAAAGGAACACCGAGGAACATATTACCAAAAGCTACACCGAATACTAATGCAGGAACAGCGCCACCTACAGCTAGGCCCCAGTCCCAAGAGTTACGCCATTTGGTGTTCTCAAGTTTAGAACGGTAGTCAAAGCCAACTGGGCGTAAGAACAGGGCAAATAAAACCAGTAATAGTGCCCAATACATGCCTGAGAATGCTGTTGCATAAACCATAGGCCATGCAGCAAATAACGCACCACCTGCAGTAATGAACCAAACTTGGTTACCGTCCCAATGTGGGGCAATCGTATTGATTGCCGCACGACGTTCTTCGTCTTTTTTACCTACGAATGGCATGATTGCCATTGAACCCATATCGAAGCCATCTGTAAGGGCAAAGCCAATGAGTAGTACACCCACAAGCACCCACCAGATTATTTTGAGTAATTCATATTCGATCATGCTTGTGACTCCTCAGTTGCCTTTTTCGCAGCTTCAAGTTTTTCAAAATGGTATTTACCAGTGTGAAGTGAGCTTGGGCCAAGACGTGAGAATTTGATCATTAAATACATTTCAATGATAAGAAGTACAGTATAGAACGCGGCCAATGCAAGGATTGAACCCCATACATCACCAGTGCTTAAGCTAGAAGCTGAAAGGTGAGTTGGTAGGACTTCACCAATAGTCCATGGTTGACGGCCAACTTCAGCAACATACCAACCTGTTTGAGCAGCAATCCAAGGTAGTGGAAGTGCAAACAAGGCAAATTTCAATAACCATGGTTTGTTTTCAGCATTGCGTTTACCTACAGCAAATGTTGCAAGTACGAATAACAGTAGCATCAAGAAGCCAGAAGCAACCATTGCACGGAATGCCCAGAACAAACTTGGAACGTGCGGAATAGTGTCTTTCGCAGCGGCTTTAATTTGCGCGTCAGATGCATCAACTACGTTGTCAGTGTATTTCTTAAGCAATAAGCCGTAGCCCAAATCTTTTTGTGATTCAGCAAATGCAGCTTTTAATTCAGGAGAGGTATCACCTGCACGAAGTTTTTCTAGCTGAGAGTATGCAACCATACCGTTACGAATACGTTCTTCATGTTGAACGATCAGGTCTTTAATACCTGTCACTTCTTTGGTTGTTGAACGTGTTGCAATGATACCCATCACATAAGGAATTTTGATGGCATAATCTGTAGACATAGTTTCTTTGTTTGGAATACCAAATAAAGTAAACGGTGCTGGTGCAGGGTGAGTATCCCATTCTGCTTCAATTGCAGCGAGTTTTGTTTTTTGAACGTCGCCAATTTCGTAACCAGATTCGTCACCCAGTAAAATTACTGAAAGTGTAGACGCTAAACCAAAGATTGCAGCGATGGCGAAAGAGCGACGCGCAAATGGTAAATCACGTTTTTTCAGTAAGTAGTAACTTGAAATGGCTAGAACGAAAATTGCGCCAGTTACGTAGCCAGCAGAAACAGTATGGACAAATTTAACCTGAGCAACAGGGTTGAAAATGAGTGCACCAAAGTCCACCATTTCCATACGCATGGTTTCATAGTTAAATGCAGAACCAACAGGGTTTTGCATCCAGCCATTTGCAACCAAAATCCATAAGGCTGACATATTCGAACCGAGTGCGACCAGCCAAGTCACAGCCAAATGCTGAACTTTAGATAAACGATCCCAGCCGAAGAAGAATAAACCAATAAAAGTTGATTCAAGGAAGAATGCCATTAAACCTTCAATGGCCAATGGAGCACCGAATATATCACCGACATAGTGTGAGTAATATGCCCAGTTAGTACCGAACTGAAATTCCATGGTCAAACCGGTAGTAACACCTAATGCGAAGTTAATACCGAAGAGTTTTCCCCAGAATTTAGTCATGTCTTTATAAATTTCTTTACCTGAAATCACATACGTGGTTTCCATAATGGCAAGAATAAAAGCCAGACCTAAAGTCAGTGGAACAAAAATAAAGTGATACATCGCGGTCATTGCAAATTGGAACCGCGAAAGATCGACCACGCTTTCAGAAATCATCAACGTGTCTCCTTGATTTGAGAAGGACTGCCAGCAATATGCTCGGCAACTTGATTGTCAAAATTTTTGGGAATAGTTGGGGCGTCGAACCAGATGTTCTTAATGATCATTAAAAGAATGACTTTAATTATTAGAATTGCAGTTATTTCTTTGACCACACGACGATTTAAATCTTTGAAGGTTAAGCTCATTGAGACAAGCCTATTTCTTGAAGTTGTTTTATATTATTAACAAAATGACACAAAAAGGAAATAGCTAGAACAGTTAAAATAAAAATATATTATTAACTTAAATTAAAACAATGGCTTATGATTTTAAATAGTTAAAAAATAAACTAATTTTATGTGAAAAATATCCAAGTAAAATACTTGTGTATAAATGATATATTCTGACTGTTTTAGTCATATTTTATTGGAAAATTAATCCTGACTAAATTACTTATATTTACTTAAAATGAACATCTAATTAATATAAAAATACAATGAAATTAATACCAACTAATTTAGTCATGATTAATGTGTCTTAATATTTTATAGCTGGGGTTTGGCTAAATATTATTCTAAGTTGCTGAAAAATATAAAGTAATATGCATCACACTTTTTTGTATAAATTTGAAATAATTTACATTTAATAAATTTTCTCAATAAAAAAAAGACATAGCGAGGTATGTCTTTTTTAAGCCATCAAGAAGAAATTAGAAGTTGTATTCCATACCTAGACCCAATACGGTTTTTGTATCATCTTCTTCAGGTCCATTTTTCCAATCGCGCTCTTGTTGTGCAAGAACACCGTACAGACGTGCTTGTTTGTTGAAGCTGTAATCTACGCCAATGCCGTATTGATCGATTGTACGATCTTTTATGTTGTCCGCTGTTGTTTCAGCAGATTGATATTGACCTTTTACAGCCCAAGGGGTGTTTGGAATGCTATAGGTCGCAGAAACTAACCAAGCTTGTTCTTCTAAACCTTTATAGTCTATTACATCATCAGTTGGTTCAGCTTGTTGGTAAAGAGCACCGACCACTAACCCATCAACACCTGCTTTACCTAAGTCGTACGATCCAGTCACACGTACTGCATTTGAAAAATATTTTTTTCCATCAAGACCATTGTATTTTCCTTGAGCACCGAAGTTTCCAGCCAGCGCCGCAGCTAAACCTAGATGTTTATTTTCATAAGTTAAAGATGTTGAGATTGCATCACCAAAGCCATTGCGCTTGCTATCATTGCCTGTAGTGCCTTCAGTCGCTTCAGTAGAGCTTTCACCTTGTTCAGCCATAATGTTGAATTGAAGGCCTGCAAGTAATTTCTTGTCTGTTTCAAAACCAATGCTGTTATTTAAACGATCTTCACCATACATTGTGCTTGTGATGTCGAGGTGGTTGTGATCATTAAAGATATCTTGATATTTGCCTGCTGCTGTTTTGAAGTATGAGTCATAACGACCAGCTTTTAATGTACCAATATCTGCAAATTTAAGACCTAAAAAGCGGTTACGCATACCCCAGTCTTTATCATCGTTGCCATCAGTGGATACTTCCCACTCAGCTAAATATACTGCTGAAATTTTATCTGTTAATTTTTCTTCGCCTTTCACCCCAAGACGTGAAGCATTTGAGTTTATTTCTGTAACGTTGTTGCCTTTGAAATCAGAGTTGTCAACTTGGTCAATGGTAACGTTTAACTTACCATATAAAGTTGGCGCTGCTTGCACTGCGCTAATACTTAAGGTTGTAACTGCTGCAGCGAGAAGCAATTTTTTCATTGAGATTTCTCCAAAACTATTTTAAATGGCATGTGCCTAGCTGACTCTTTTTTTATAGTTTGCTTATGTACAAATCTTTACAGAAGCTCACTAACTTGCTAAGCAGTATCTGCAATCTTTGTGACAGTGAGGTGAAGAATAAGTGACAGTTTTATGACGTGAAATGTATGAGGGTAAATTTAAAAAATATTAAAATTTAATATGTTATTTTTATTTTTGATCTATGGGAACACAAAAAATGGAGCCGAAGCTCCATTTATGACACTTTAAAATTCGTGTGAATTTTAAAGTGCAGCTTTAATTTTTTCACCAATTGCTTTGATTTTTTCCATATCGCCCAGTTGAGCGGCATGTTTGCCTAACTCATGGACTGACGTTGGAATAAGGTGGAAATGAACATGCGGAACGGTTTGGCCCGCCGCTGCACCAGAGAGCTGCATTAAGACAATACCTTTTACATCCAAAGCTTTTTCCATTGCTTTCGCAACTTTTTGTACAATTTGGATGGTATATGCAGCAGCCTCTGGATCTAGGTCGAGGAGAGTAACAGCAGGAGTTTTCGGAATGACTAGAGTATGACCTTCAGCCTGAGGCATTACATCCATAAAAGCGAGTACTTGCTCGTCTTCATAAACTTTAAATGCGGGAAGTTCACCACGTAAAATACGTGCAAAAATATTTTGATCATCATAAGTCATTGCTAAATTCCTTGAGCTAAACTGAATCGTAATTATTTACAGTTCAATTCTTTCTGACGTTCTTTGATGGCGTCAAGTCGTTGTTGCTCTTTTTCTGAAAATTTAGGCTTAGTTGTGTAGCAATTGTCATTGCCGAACTTCGCTTTCGCATCAGGATCTTTAAAGCAGAAACCTTTTGAAGCATAAATCACATCATGGTCATTTTTTAACTTCTGGCATTCTTGCTCTGAAGCAAGTACAGCAGTTGAAGCCCCGATTAGCGTTACAGCACCTAGCAAAGTTGCGAGGGTAAATTTGTTCATGAGAGTTTCCTCAGTCATTTGTAACAATGTGTGTTTGACACTAGAGTACAATATTATGGTTATTTATCTTTATTCAATGGCGAGATATTACTCAATTGTAATTTTACTCCATTTTTCATACATAGTTACGGCAGTGGAAAAGTCACTATTTTCTTCAGATAAATCACTGGCTGCCTGTATTAGATTCTGTGTTAATGATAACACGGGTGCGGACAGTTTTGCTTGGCGAACAAGATCAACTGCAATGCCAGTATCTTTTGCAAGTAACGGAAGTGCAAAGGTTAATGGAAATTGACGATTTAATATACGCTGCGGTAAAACGGTTTCAGTGACCATACTTTTGCCACTTGATGCATTAATACAGTCTAAGGCTTCATTGAGATTAACGCCATGTGCTTTGAGTGTAGTAAAGCCTTCTGCGACGGCACAAAGATTTACAGCCATTAACATGTTGTTTACAGCTTTTACAGCGAATCCTGCACCAGATGCCCCTACATGTTTAATCAATTTTCCAAAGCACTGCATTGCTGGAAGTGCACGTTCAAAAGCTTTTATATCACCACCGACCATTACAGTAAGTGTGCCATTTTCTGCACCAATGGTTTGACCACTGACAGGTGCATCTAAAAAATCTACTCCTTGTGATTTAACAATTTGAGCAAGCTTTTGTGCTGATTCAGGCACACCGCTGGTACAATCTACCCAAATAGAACCAGCTTTGAGTTGAACACTTGCAATTAGATTATCGACATCTTGGCTGATCGGTAAGCATGAAAAAATCACGTCGGCTTGAACGGCTTGCTCTAGTGAGACTGCTTGTGTGCCAAACTCAGATGCATGCTGTTCTGCTTTAGCAAAATTACGATTCCATACGTAGACAGTATCAAATTGCTTTGGCAAGTGCGCTGCCATTCGATAACCCATTACACCTAAGCCGATAAATGCTACTGACTGAATCATAATTACCCTCTAAATATTGTCTTTCACTAAACTTGATCGTTGTTCTAACCATGTGGTCATTTCAGGCCAGAAAATATTCGCGCTTTTAGAACTCGACATTAAACCAAGATGACCACCGGGAATCAGAGTAAACGTGACATCATGACTATTTGTCAATTCGCTTAAAGGCTTTGCTGCATCTGCAGTCACAATCTGATCGGTTTTACCGGCACCAATAAGTAAAGAGCAATTGATATTTTTAAGTTCAATTTTTTGTTCTTTTAACTGAATCACGCCAGTCTTTAGTGGATTTTGCAGCCAGACATTAAACACCATGTCCTGATTAATACCGCCAGGATAGTCGATCATGTGGTTGAGAAAGTTGCCCATGGTTGCGTGTTCATATAAATCATGCACATTGTCTAAATTAGATAAAAATTGTTTTTGGCTCTTAAACCATCCGACAGGGTCCACAATTTTAAAGCCGAGCGCATTGACTAGGCCTGGTGTATGCAGAAAATGCTTCGGAATTTTACCTGTATAAAAGGTGTCTTGAAGTCGTTTATTACGCGAGATGATTTGATTGGTTTTTTTAAATAAAGTACCAATTTTACCCGAAGCATAACTGTCTATTGGTGCACCCATTACCATCAGGTTTTTGACATGTTCAGGTTGGTGAAGTGCTGTATAAAGTGTGACAAAAACGCCTGCCATGCTCCAACCATGTAAAGAAATATAACGGCTATCGGCATGTTCACAGATTTGATCAATGCAGTATGGAATGACGTCGTCAATAAAAGACATAAAGTTTAAGAATCGATCCTGATAGCTGAGTTTGCCCCATTCCAAAAGGTAAACATCAAATCCACTATGCTGAAAATGTTTAACAAGAGAACGATAAGGATACAGGTCATAAATTGACATATTTATGGCAAGAGGTGCGACAAAAACCAAAGGTTCTTTAAACTTACGTTCTGGTGAAGCGTAATATCGAACTTTGGCATGTTTATATTCGGTAATGACTTCAAAAGGCGTGGATTGTGAAAGTATGAGCGATTTAGCATTAAATACCCGAGTAGACAGGTGCTTAAATTTTTTCTGCTGCGTCATAAATTTTTGTTTGAATGGGTGCATAACTGTCAATTGCCTGAGTCCTTGTAGGATTGATCGAAGTCTAAGCGATATTTGCGTATTATTCCTTGACCTTAAATAGCTTAGACGCTCAAAATATTGGCAATTCTTCACAAAAGGCAGTCCCAGAGACTGAGTAATGCAGATGAGCCAACAAGACGACATCGAATATCAATTAGAAACGCTTGCGATTCGTACAGGTCATACTCGTACTTTTGAGGGTGAGCATAGTGAGCCAATTTTCCTGACTTCATCTTTTGTTTGTGAAAGCGCCGCAGACGCAGCCGCAAAATTTTCAGGTCAAATTGAAGGCAATACTTATTCACGCTATACCAACCCGACTGTTCAAGCGTTTGAAAAACGTTTAGCTGTTTTAGATGGTGCTGAGGCAGCCGTTGCCACAAGTTCGGGTATGGCAGGTGTACATGCGATTACTTTGGCCTATTTAAAGTCTGGTGACCATGTTGTTTGTTCACGTGCAGTCTTTGGTTCAATCATTTCTCTATTTGAAAAATATGTCATCAAATTTGGTGTAGACGTTACATTTGTAGATTTAGAAGATTTAGATGCTTGGAAACAAGCAATCAAACCGAATACGCGCCTTTTATTTATTGAAACACCATCAAATCCATTAGCGCAAGTAGGCGACCTACAAGCGATTGCTGATATTGCACATGCACATGGTGCTTTATTTGCAGTAGATAACACGTTCTGTACACCTGTATTACAACAGCCAATTAAATTTGGTGCAGATCTCGTGATTTACTCATCAACCAAATATATTGATGGTCAAGGTCGTGCTTTAGGTGGCGCGGTTGTGGGTAGTGCAAAATTAATGGAAGAAATTACTGGTGTAATTCGTACACTTGGTAATTCTATGAGTCCATTTAATGCATGGATCTTTTTAAAAGGCTTAGAAACACTCAGTCTACGTATGAAAGCACATTGCGAAAGTGCACAAGTTTTGGCTGAATGGTTGGATGCACATCCAAAAGTTGAAAAAGTTTATTATGCAGGTCTTCCAAATCATGAAGGTCATGCTTTGGCGAAAAAGCAACAAAAAGGTTTCGGCGGTGTCGTATCATTTGTTGTAAAAGGTGAGCGTGAAGGTGCTTGGACTGTAATTGATAATACTAAATTCCTTTCAATTACAAGTAACTTGGGCGATGTGAAATCAACCATTACACACCCAGCAACGACATCACATGGTCGTATGTCAGCAGAAGCGAAGAAAGTTGCAGGTATTAGCGAAGGTTTAATTCGCGTATCTGTTGGTTTAGAAGATATTAATGATATTATTCGCGATATTTCACGCGGTTTAGATCTTATCTAAACTCAATTAGTCAGTTTTGTTCGGAGATTTTTATGAACATTAATATGCTCATGCAGCAAGCTCAGCGCATGCAAAAAGAAGCTGAAAGCAACATTAAAAAAGCCAAGGAACAGCTTGCACAAGTCGAAGTTCATGCTGAAGCAGGTGGTGGCCTGGTGAAAGTAACGATGACTGCACGCCATGTTGTTAAACGTATCGAAATCAACCCTGAATTACTTCAAGATGATGCTGATATGATTGAAGACTTAATTGCAGCAGCAATGAATGATGCTTCTCGTCAAGCTGAAGCGGTGGCAGAAGAAAAAATGAAATCTGCAAATTCAGGTATGGGTCTACCACCAGGTCTAGCTGGTCTATTCTAAGGAAATATCCCAATGTTTAGTGATCGTTTTGATCAACTTGTACAGGCATTGCGGATTTTGCCAAGCGTTGGGCCGAAATCGGCTCAGCGTATGGCACTCCACTTAATCATGAAAAATAGAGAAGGGGCAATTGGTCTAGCGCATGCATTGACTGAAGCTACGAACTATATTCATGAGTGTTCAATCTGTCATTCGTTGACTGAAGATGAAGTATGTAATATTTGTTTATCTACAGAGCGAGATGAGCAATTATTATGTGTAGTTGAGTCACCAGCAGATGTCATGGCGATTGAACAAAGTGGAAGCTTTAGAGGGAAATATCATGTCCTTGGCGGGCATCTATCACCACTCGATGGTATTGGGCCAGATGAAATTGGTATTCCACACTTGGTACATCGTTTAAGTGATGGAAAGGTTCAGGAAGTTATTTTGGCGACAAATGCCACGGTTGAAGGTCAGGCAACAGCACATTATCTTGTTGAAGCAACCAAGCATTTACCAGTGCAAATGACACGTATTGCGCAAGGTGTACCACAAGGCGGTGAGTTAGAATATGTTGATAGCCATACACTCAGTCAGGCTGTACACAACCGCATGAGAATGAAATAAAGGTAGAGCGAAATTCGTTTCGCTTTTCTTAAATTATTAAATTAGTTATAGTTTATAACGATAACAGAAAAACGAATTATTTTATAAAAAACCGATATAACGGAAATAAATACTCAAAATTTAATCAACCCTTATAGAAAAATATTATATATCGGTTAAGATAAGCTCAAAGAGCATCTAATATTAGACTCAGCAATTTATGTATCAATTTATTCAAAAGCAAACGGACTTAGATACAGTTCTAAATCTGATGAACCAGAACTCAATTTATGGACTCGATACCGAGTTTATTAAAGTTGATACCTTGTGGCCAAAACTGGGACTTTTTCAAATCAATGTGCAAAATCAGGTGTATTTACTTGATGGTACAACCCTTGATTTGACTCAGTTTTGGGACAAATTGTTTAACGCACAGCAAAATATTTTTCACGCATGCAGTGAAGATATTGATTTGATCTATCATTATGCACAGAACAAGTCTTTGCAAAATGTATTTGATACTCAAGTTGGAATGTCATTCCTAGGACATGGTTTGCAAGTGAGTTATCAAAATGCGCTTAAAACCATGCTCAATGTTGATATTGATAAAGATCAAACACGCTCTGATTGGTTAGCTCGACCACTAACACCTGAACAAATGATGTATGCAGCGAATGATGTGCATTATTTAATGAATTTGAGTCAAAATATCCAAAAAGATTTGGCTGAAAAAAGTTTATTAACTTGTGTGCTTGAAGACTGTAAAAATTTAACGCGTGAAATTGGTACAGAAACACCAATCCATCAGCTTTATCATGATATTGGTAATTATCGCCATTCGCGTCGTCAGCTTATGCAAATTCAGCATTTAGCGGTATGGCGTGAGCAAATGGTGAAGGCGTTAAATCAGCCGCGTAGTTTTATTTTAAAAAATTCAACTATTATTGATATGGTTGAAAAAAATCCACGTAATAATTTTCAGTTGAGTTCAATTAAAGACATTCGTGCCAATATCGTGCGCGAACATGGCAAGACTATTTTGGATTTATTGAAGTTCTTACCTGAGCAAGCAGAATGGCCACTACGTATGGCGCGTCCTATTCGTCACTCTTCGCAGGATATTGGTGCGCGTGTAGATGAAGTGATTCAGCAGGCTGTGCATGAAACCACTGTTCCGAAAGAAGTGCTGATGCGTAAAAAATGGCTAAATGCTTTGTATCAACACGTGGTCTTTCACAATGATGAACAAGATTTGCCAAACTATTTATTGGGCTGGCGTTATGATTTGTTAACTAAGCCTTTAATAGAGGTGTTACATGCAGATGAAACGTATCTATCACGTCAAATGAAGGTGATGGAATAGGGTAGATTGATTAAAGAACTATCACTTATACAAATTCACGACTGATGCGTTAATAAACACTAATGTATCAGTCTTTTTTTTGATGTATCCTTTGCCTTGCGATTTATGAGTATTGATTCAATTATGTTCTGTTCTATCTACAAATCGAGCAAAAAAGATGAAATGTATCTTTACGTTGCTCGCCCTGAAGTGAAAGAAAACGAAGCTGAAGCTGCCGATCCGTTAGATGTATTGTCTGAAGCGTTACGTAAAGCTTTTGGCCGTGCGACATTTGTTATGGATTTAGAGTTGACAGAGTCTCGTAAACTTGCACGTGTTAATGTGTTGCATGTTATGGACTCAATTGAAACCAAAGGCTTCTTTATTCAAGTGCCGCCTGAAGGTTTAATCGATCCAAACGCAGTAGCTCCAGAAGGCTTGCGTGGTGCATAACAATAATTCAGGAGTTGTGAAATGAATGGTGTAGTAACTGTATTGGACTCAATTCCTGAAAGCAGCATTGCAATCACGGTATACCTTGGGGGAGCGTTGATTGCATTGTTGTGTTGGTATGGGCTCATGAAGCGCGTACCTAAGCCATTTGGTGCAATAGGTTGGTTATTGGTATTTGCTATTTTATTAACACCAACTGTTTCTGCTGGAACCAATGCTTCAATTGCACCGGCTATTTTTGGTTTGATTTTTGGTGTGTTGACGAAAGATCAGCCATTAGTTTGGTCAAATTTATCTCTGATTATGTTTGTGGTTGGTATTGGCTTGGTGATTGGTTATTTCTGGTCACGATATGCTGCTACAAAGCCTACACAGGTTGTAAAAAAGAAAACTTCACCGCTTTAAATAAAAAAATAAGGTTATGTCATGTCTGTTGAAACGCAACAATTTACTGGTACAGCGCAATACATCGCTACAGATAGCTTAAAACTGGCTGTAAAAGCTGCTCGTTCACTTCAAAAGCCGCTCCTTGTTAAAGGTGAGCCTGGCACGGGTAAGACCCTGTTGGCTGAACAAGTAGCTGAAAGCTTGGGCCTTAAACTGATTACATGGCATATCAAATCAACCACGAAAGCACAGCAAGGTCTGTATGAGTATGATGCTGTTTCACGTTTACGTGATAGCCAACTTGGTGACGACCGTGTTTATGATATTAAAAACTATATTAAGCCGGGTAAGCTTTGGGAAGCGTTTACTAGCGAAGAACGCTGTGTCTTATTGATTGATGAAATTGATAAAGCAGACATTGAGTTTCCTAACGACTTATTGCATGAGCTCGACAAAATGTCGTTCTATGTCTATGAAACTGGCGAAACAATCACAGCGGCACAGCGTCCAATTGTGATTATTACTTCGAATAATGAAAAAGAATTACCAGATGCTTTTTTACGTCGTTGTTTCTTTCATTATATTGAATTCCCTGATGAAGCGACCATGCGTGAAATCATCGATGTACATTTTGATAATATTTCAAACACATTGGTATCTGAAGCATTACAAGTGTTCTTTAAGTTACGCCAAATTCCAGGCCTGAAAAAACCACCTTCAACGTCTGAGTTGATTGATTGGTTAAGTTTATTGATGGCAGATGATATGCCAGAAGATATTTTACGTAACACTGATAAATCAAAATCAATTCCACCGTTGTATGGTGCGTTGATTAAAAACGAGCAAGATGTGCAATTGCTTGAACGTTTAGCATTTATGTCACGTCGCTAAGTTGCATATTTGAAATTTAAAGCCGGTTTGTCCGGCTTTTCTTTTGTATGTATTAAGGCTACAGGTCTGTATTTTATGTTTAAGTTTTCAAAGATGAAATTTCATGTGCTGTTTACAATGGCGCTGATAATAAATTTAAGCTGCATTTCTGTACAAATTTCAGCGATGGATGCAGATACATTTAAACAAACACATGATCAATTGATAAAAGATGGCTATTGGGCACAAGTGGCCGAAAAACAATTAGAAGAAAAGCTAATGGGGCAAGCTGAGAATGAAATAGTTCAACAGGCGATCCAATCTAAGCAATGTATCTCGAAGTATTATGAGCAGCAATTTTATGATTTTATACTAACGAATTTTAAAGAATATCAGCAATACCGTCGAGAAATGGGTTTTACGCGGGAAGTGGATATGCAAAAGCTGAAACAGGAGCATGCCGACATCAACCATAAATTCGTTGCGCTTCAGCAAACTTTAATCGGTACAGCTTTTCCTTGTCATTTACCTTTAGAAACTCAAAATCTCAATAATGTCAGCTCGAATGATATGAATAGGCAGTGAAAGCTTTTCGCTTTACTTGCTAAGTGCAATTTTTCATAATGTGTGCAGTATAGAGGCTAGCTCAGTTGCATAACGCATAAAAATATCTCATGCAATTAACTGGTTTGGCCTTCCGAAAAATTAATTTTATTGGATTTTACTCGCCTATGTTTGTGCGACTGTTTTATACCCTCAGAAAATATGGCGTGCCAGTATCGACACGAGAACTCATTGATCTTAATGAAGCGGTTGCAGCAGGGCTTGTTTTTGCGAATCAAGACGAATTTTATCAGCTTGCAAAAACCGTCATGGTAAAAGATGAGCGCTTCTTTGATAAGTTTGACCGAGCGATGAAAGATTATTTTGATGGCATTGCAACGTTTGATTTAGATGAATTGCTGAATCAGGTTCATAAGCTGCCAAAAGACTGGTTTGATCTAGAGCTTATTGAAAAGCATTTAACTCCTGAACAACGCGAAGAATTAAAGAAAGCGGGTTCGTTAGAAGAACTCATGAAAATGCTTGAAGAACGTTTGCGTGAGCAACATAAAAAACATCAGGGTGGAAACAAGATGATAGGCACGGGAGGGACATCGCCCTTTGGTGCTTATGGTGATCATCCTGAAGGTGTGCGCATTGGTGGGCCTGGGCGTAAGCGTTCTGCCGTTAAGGTTTGGGAACAACGCCAATATCGCAATTTGGATGACGATCAAATTTTGGGTAGTCGACAAATGCAAATGGCATTACGTCGATTGCGTAAATTTGCGCGTCAAGGTGCAGCAGAAGAATTGGATATTGACGGCACTATTCGTGAAACAGCCAAACAAGGTATTTTGGATGTTCAATTGGTGCCAGAACGTCGTAACCGCATCAAAGTTTTGATGTTGTTTGATGTTGGTGGATCTATGGATGCACATATTGCACAGTGTGAGAAGCTATTTAGTGCAGCCAAAACTGAATTTAAAACTTTAGAATATTTTTACTTTCATAACTGTCTATATGATTATGTATGGAAAGATAATATCCGTCGTTCAAGTTCACGTATGAATACGTGGGATTTGTTTAATACCTATGGACGGGATTATCGGGTGATTGTGGTAGGTGACGCCAGTATGGCACCGTATGAGTTAAATTCTGCGGGCGGTTCAGTTGAATATATGAATGACGAAGCAGGACAAGTTTGGTTACAGCGTTTACGTAATCACT
Organism: Acinetobacter sp. YH12227; assembly: GCF_013417785.1. Classification (NCBI taxonomy): domain Bacteria; kingdom Pseudomonadati; phylum Pseudomonadota; class Gammaproteobacteria; order Moraxellales; family Moraxellaceae; genus Acinetobacter; species Acinetobacter sp. YH12227. The sequence goes on from NZ_VPDH01000010.1 coordinate 61,163, forward strand.
TTGATAAAACAGCTTGGTTAAATCCTGAAGAAGATAACTATTGGCACTATACCCAAACGATTGGTGCGATTAAGCAAATATTTGAAGATCATATGTATCCGATGACCCTTAAGGGTGTAGAAGATATGACAAAATATTTAGCGCGTTAAATCATTTTAATGCGGTAGGCTGTGGAAATAATAGACTGCTTTTAGTGAGAAGATGCGTTTTGACTTGTTGTATAAAGTCAAAATTCGTTAGTATCGGAGCAGTCTTTTTTATACCTAATTTCTTAGAGCGAAGGAAATACGATGGATCATCAAATTAATGGCATTGCTTTACCCAACGAAGAAGGTTTCTTTGGTGAATACGGTGGTCAATTTATTCCACCTGATTTAAAGCAGGCAATGGACGACATTAATGTTGCTTATGAACAGATCCGTCATACAGAAGAATTCCAAAATGAATTAAAAGAATTATTTGCACACTATGTTGGCCGTCCAAGTCCATTGTTCTATGCAAAGCGTCTATCAGATAAATTAGGTGGCGCACAGATTTATCTTAAACGTGAAGATTTAAATCATACGGGTGCACATAAAATTAATCACTGTTTAGGTGAAGCACTTTTAGCAAAATACATGGGTAAAACCAAAGTCATTGCTGAAACAGGCGCAGGGCAGCACGGTGTTGCATTGGCTACAGCATGTGCACTTGTAGGTATTCCCTGTGAAATTCACATGGGACAGGTTGATATTGAAAAAGAACACCCTAATGTGGTGAAAATGAAGATTTTAGGTGCAAACCTGATTTCGGTTACACGTGGTACCGCAACATTAAAAGATGCTGTGGATAGTGCGTTTGAAGAATATTTAAAAGATCCGAAAAATTTCATTTATGCGATTGGTTCTGTGGTTGGCCCACATCCGTTTCCTAAAATGGTGCGTGACTTTCAAGCAATTATTGGTGAAGAAATTAAAGTTCAGTCGAATGACCGCTTTGGCTCTAATCCAGATTATGTCGTTGCATGTGTTGGTGGAGGTTCAAATGCAGTCGGTGCATTCAGCGCATTTTTAAATGAAGCAGATGTGAAATTGGTAGGTGTAGAGCCTGCGGGTCATGGTTTGGATACAGATATGCATTCTGCAACCTTAACTTTAGGTAAGCCAAGTCAAATTCATGGTATGGCGTGTTATGTACTAGAAGATGAGAGGTGGTCCCACTTGTTTGAACAACTAAAAGCGTATTTATAAGTGATATTCCGCTCTAGTTAAGCCACCTTGTTTTGTTGGGGTAGCTGATCATAGTAAAACTCATTTGGTGTCATTTTGTCTAG
>NZ_VPDH01000112.1:0-6877 GCF_013417785.1 Acinetobacter sp. YH12227
AAATGGACTGAAGCCATTGCCAGAGAGAGTGCAATAACAGAGCTACTTAAAATTTTATTCATGTTCCAGATCCAATCATTTAGTCATACTCGAATCATGATAGGAAAAATTAAGCAATAAAATTGTCTTTAAGGACAATCATCGAAACTATTGGGACAACATGCTATATTTATTATTTTAGAGAGGTAGACCGAATGGCTATACCAGTGATTGGATTGTTCGTTTATCCCAATATAAATCCATTTCACTTCTCTATCCCCCATATCATTTTCAATATCAGGATTGAAGATAAACGCTTATTTGATCTGAAAATTTTTTCTATAGATGGCCAACCCGTAAAAACAGAACAGTCTATGATGATTATCCCTGATGGGGGGATCGAACTCATTAAAGAGTCGGATCTTATTATTATTCCTGGATGGGATGATTTTAATCATGAGCCTGAAGAAGTACTTATCAATGCCCTAAATTGTGCATATCAGACTGGAATTAGAATTGTAGGGTTATGCTATGGAACTTATGCATTGGCATATGCAGGGCTGCTTGACCATAAAAAAGCAGCTACGCACTGGATGGCTGAACAAGATTTTAGTGAACGATTTCCACAGGTTCAGCTTGATAATGACGCCCTGTATGTAGAGGACCAAAGGATCGTAACCTCTGCTGGAACAGGCGCAGCGTTAGACTGCTGCTTGTACTTGGTACGTGAAATCTATAATGCACGAATTGCGAATAAAGTCTCTAGAGTAATGGTGATCCCGCCTCACCGTGAAGGTGGGCAAGCTCAGTTTATTGAACAGCCAGTCGCAGAATCGAGCCAAGATGCACAAATTAATGTATTACTTGATTTTTTAAGAAAGAATTTAGCTTTACAACATAATATTGAAAGCCTCGCTGAACGGACACATATGACACGCAGGACGTTCACACGGCATTTTAAGAAAGCGACAGGCATGACCCTAGTCGATTGGCTGAATACTGAAAGAATCAGATTAAGTTGTGAACTTTTAGAAACGACAAACTTGTCTATCGAAAAGATAACCGAGCTTTCAGGTTTTAATAATACCGTGTCATTTAGAAAAAATTTTCGTGAAAAATATGGCACCAGCCCTCAGGCATGGAGAAAAGCTTTTGGGATCATTAATGAAAATAATCCACCCATTTAACATAATGGAGGTTATACGAAATGCATACATTGAAATTTATAAAAATCAAAAACTTATGATATAAAGAATAGGCTCGACGATGTCGAAAAGCCGGCTTTTTTATGATCGTTTTTGATAGTTCTTGCCAATAGAATTGGTTAAAAAGTGTTCTATTTTGCGATTTTTTAAATTTTATCAATGCTTGAATACTCAAAATTATCCCCAATTGCTGGGGATAAAATTTAGGCTATTTTGTACGCTTTGGCTCACATCAATCTCTGCTCTTTGCTGCTATCCGGAATATTGGAATTTTCCTATTATGAACTCATCGGGAACAGGAAGTTCCATAGAAGAATAACAATAGATAAGCACAAGGACTGTAAGGTACGACAGGAGTTATACCGAGCGAACCAATACGAAAAACCCCGGCAGGATGCCGGGGTTTTTTATTGTCTAAAATTTGATTCGTATAATTCGTATGATGTTAATTTTATAAAATCTAATTAATGATTTTTAAAAAAATTAACAAGCAAAAAAAAACCAGCTATAAGCTGGCTTTCTTTTGCATTTTGCAGTTGCAGTAAGCGTCTAAGCGCTGTCGCGAGGGCCTTTCTGCCACGGTTTCCTTTTAATAGCGAACTATCAAAAGTACATCTAATTATTAATTAGATACCTCACCAATTACTTTTAGTATATACCTATGCACATATTTGTCAATCAAAGTCATTCAGACTGAGTGAAGCTTTAACACAAGCTTCTTTATATTTTATAGCATCTTCTAACTCTAAAAGTAGTTGATCTATCTGGGCTGATAGTTCATCATTTTTGTTTTTTAATTCATTGTTTTTATTAAAATAATCGTAATAGTTACCTAAATTAACTGCATGTAGCAAAGCTCTATCTAAATTAAGGGAGTCTTGCTTAGATATCTTGAATGTATATGAAGTATTACGAGGATGCTCATACTGTTTTCTATATTTACGTTTTTTTTCCAAAGGTAAAATACGTGTGACAGATACTGTTTGAATCATTGAACAAATCACCCAACTATCTATTTCAGATGAAAAATATACTGATTCAATAAGAGTTTCTGGTTCTAATTTAAAGCAAGATTTATCATTTTGACTTCGTGGTTCCTTCGATGTAATTGGAACAACTTGTACCATATTGTCTGGCTGTACTTTAACTACAATTGCTAATCTTCTTTTATGCATTTCTCCACTTTGGACTGTAGATTTATAACGCTTATTTGTACCTAACTTCTTATTTTTAGCTATTTTATAAACATTATGGTAGTGACCAAACTCTACTTCAACTATTTTACCCTTATGAAGTAACTGATTTATTCCTCCGTGTCCTCGTGCTTTATTCTCTTTCAATGTTTTTGTTAAAAATTCTTCATCTGTAGAAGTGGTTTCTTGCAAAATAATATGCAGTGACCTTGAAAAACCTAGTGTTTCTACATCATTAATATCTAATAATTTCCATCTATAGCATGCTGAAGTTGAAAATTTTTTAGTGAGATAAATTTTTTTTTCGTCATCCACCTTATACAGAAGGCATTCTTCAATGTTCTTTAAAATTTCTTCACCGAGAAGATTTTCTGAATCATCATTGCCCTTAAAGTATTTGACTAAAAACATTTTTTTCTCTGAATATTAGAAATAGATAGTTTTTTTATTCTAACTTAAACTTTAAATAAAGAATCTAAATATTTTTTCGCTCACAGCGAAAAAATATTTGCTATTGGCTAATAAAAATGTATTATGAATAGAGTTACGTCTTGTTGGCTATTAACCATTTTTGTTATTTGAGTATGTAAATACTCGGAGGTTGAATAACCTCAAACTTCGGGGGGTATAGCTCTTGACGACATGATCGATGATCGACATGAGTTAAGACTATATTCAATCGATATTAGTGCCACACGCGATGGTGCGTGTGGCACTTTTTGAAGAGTCAAGTGCTGATCCAGGGTGTTTTACTTCCTAGCGTAGATGGGGCCAATTATGGTCGCAAAGGAAGATTCAAATGAAACAGTCACGTAACCATCAGCAGCCATCTAAAGTTGAGAATAAGGCTAATAAACCAAAATCCCCAAAAGGTTGGAAGTTTATTAAAATTGTTCTAGTAGTATCACGATTCGTCGTGAAATACATCCTTCAGGAGGACGATTTAGGAAACTAGATTATCTCTTGGAGAACACTTCTTTAGGTGGTTCTCTTTTAAAAAACCTATTAGAGGCCTGTAAAATGCTTAATGATGCACTACTTACCATGAGGAAGTATCATCGCATATCTCAAACAGAATTATCTCAATCTCTAGGTATTTCTAACTCTTACTTATCAGAAATCGAAAGTGGGAAAAAGAAACCAACTTTGGAGCTACTTGATAAATATTCTGAATACTTTGATATCCCTGTTTCTTCCTTAATGTTCTTTTCGGAAAATATGGATAAACGTGACACTTTATCAGGAAAATTTCGTTATTTTGCTGGTAGTAAAGTAATCAAACTTATGAACTGGTTAAGTGAAAATGGGAAATAGCCAACCTTCTGATCATGCAAGATATGTATACGACTTAGAGTTACTAAACTCACCGTTATTTCATATTACAAGTAAGAAGCGATTAGCTATGCTGTTGTGTTCATCTGTTAAAGAACTCAATCATATTTCCCGTTCAAAAAATCAAATGTATCAATGTTTTAATAAAAAGCAGACTGATAATAATGGAAACGTTATTAAAGTCCGCCCTATTCAAGATCCTCATGAGAGATTGAAACAGATCCATTCTAGAATTGGAAAATTTTTGGGTAACTTGAAAGCTCCCGATTATTTACACTCTAAACGTTCTAAATCTGCAATTTCGAATGCAAAAGCACATGTAGGTCTTAAGGGGCTTACTTTGAATATTGATATTACTGATTTTTATCCCTCGACCTCAAAAGCTAAAATCCAATCTTTTTTTGGATATACTCTTCAATATCCAACTGATATTGCTAAATATATATCTGAAATCTGCACTGTAAATAATTGTCTTCCTACAGGTAGCCCATTAAGCTCAGCATTGGCTTTTTGGGCTAACAAGGCTATGTTTGATGAAATTTATAGAATCGCTAAAAGTCGCTCTATAAATATGACTGTCTATGTTGATGATATTTCATTTACAGGAAAAGCCATAAATCAAAAATTTCTAAAGAAAATCGTTCAAATAATAGAAAAATATCAGCATAAAATTAAAGAAGAAAAAATTAAATTTTTTCCTGAAAATGGCGTTAAATTTGTTACTGGAGTAGCAATAGTAAATGGTCATTTACAACCTGCTCATAGGCATTTTCGAGATATGAGACATCTTCAAAAATTCGATAATGATATTCAAGTAGCTTTACGATTAGCAGGGAAAAATAACTATATAAAGCAGATCACTAATCATTCTTGAAGAGATTTATTTAACATAAAATCTCTTATTCGAAATTCATCATTTATCTACTTTCATAACCTAATAAACCTAATTTTTATAAGCAGATACTCGCTATACTTAAGTAAATTTAGGTATTACTAGAGATTCTTGCTTCATGACCCAGGTTCAACTTCAACAACTACAAAAACATCTTTGGAATATTGCAAACGACTTACGTGGAAAAATGGGAGCTGATGAGTTCCGTGACTACATTCTCGGCTTCATTTTCTACAAATACCTGTCTGAAAAAGCAATTTCTTTTGCCAATGAACTGTTGAAAGACGAAGGTCTTGCTGAAAAATACTATCAACTTGATGAAAATAACCCTGATCACGCTGAACTGATTGACGGCATCAAAGAAAACTCAGTTGAAGAAGTCGGTTATGCCCTAGCACCAAAACAATTGTTCCACACGATTGCTGAACGTGGTCGTCAGGGTGAGTTTATTCTTGATGAGCTTTCAAATACCTTGCGAGAAATCGAACGTAGTACTCTAGGTGCTGAGTCTGAAGATGACTTTGCCAATCTATTTGAAGATTTAGACCTCAACTCAACCAAACTTGGTAACAATGCCAATGACCGTAATGAGTTGGTCAGCAAAGTACTAACCCATCTCGATAATATTGATTTTGATCTTAGTAATTCAGAATCAGATGTATTAGGCGATGCCTACGAATATTTGATTGGTGAATTTGCATCTGGTGCAGGTAAAAAAGCAGGTGAATTCTATACACCGCAAACGGTTTCGACTTTGCTTGCCAAGATTGTCACTCAAGGCAAAGAACGTCTGCGTTCAGTCTATGACCCGACATGTGGTTCAGGTTCATTACTGTTGCGTGTAAAACGTGAAGTTCAAGATGTCGATATGATTTACGGTCAAGAGATGAACCGTACCACATACAACTTGGCACGAATGAACATGATTCTACATGATGTTCACTTTGCTAAATTCGACATTAAGCAAGAAGACACGCTTATTCGTCCACAGCATAAAGATTTACGTTTTGAAGCAGTCGTAGCCAATCCTCCATTCTCGGCAAAATGGTCAGCAGATCCACTATTTTTGCAAGATGAACGTTTTAGCCGTTTTGGTAAACTTGCACCAAGTTCAAAAGCAGACATGGCGTTTGTGCAGCACATGCTTCATCAACTTGATGGCAACGGAACCATGGCTGTTGTTCTGCCACATGGCGTGTTATTCCGTGGTTCAAGTGAAGGCGTGATTCGTCAGTATTTGATTGAAAAACTGAATGTCATCGATGCTGTAATCGGTTTACCTGCCAATATTTTCTATGGTACGTCTATTCCGACCTGTATTTTGGTATTGAAGAAAGATCGTGGGCACACGGACAATATTTTGTTTATTGATGCCAGCAACGATTTTGAAAAGCAGAAGAATCAAAACAAGTTATTGCCTGAGCATTTAGATAATATTTTAGGGGCGTTTGAAAACCGTCAGGATATTGAGAAATATGCCAAAGTTGCGTCTTTGCAGGAAGTGAAAGACAACGATTACAACCTGAATATTCCACGTTATGTGGATACCTTTGAAGCGGAAGCTGAGATTGATTTAAATGCAATTGCAAAACAGCTTCAAGCTTTAGAAGTTGAAAGTCAGAAGACCGATGCTGTAATTGCTAGTTTCTGTAAAGAGCTTGGGATTGATTCGCCATTTGCGGAGGTGAAGTAATGGCTTCACCAAAGTTAAGATTTAAAGAGTTTGATGGTGATTGGAAAAAATGCTTATTAAAAGACTTTGTGATCTTTTCAAAAGGTAAAGGTATTTCTAAAGCTGATATTTCTGAAGATGGTGTCAATCTGTGCATCCGTTACGGTGAGCTTTATACAACTTATGGTCAGGTCATTGATAAAGTTGTTTCAAAAACTAATATAGCTAAATCTGATTCCGTGTTGAGTAAGGCAAATGATGTCATTATTCCAGCATCAGGTGAAACACAAATAGATATTGCGACTGCATCTTGTGTTTTACAAGAAGGAGTTATTTTGAGTGGTGACTTAAATATTTTGAGTCACCAAGAAAATGGTGAATGGCTTGCTTATTACCTTAGTTCTGCAAAAAAGCAGGATATTTCCACATTAGCTCAAGGAAACTCCGTTGTTCACCTTTATTCTTCTCAATTAAAAGACCTTTGTACACGACAAAAAAAGATAACTCATTGAAATAATGGCATAATACTTGTTTTCTGACGACGAATATGATGACACATTTCAATGAGTTACATCTCATCTTAAACAAATATCTAAAGTGGAAC